>JBGTJY010000133.1:0-7549 GCA_041744855.1 Candidatus Hydrogenedentales bacterium | reverse complement strand
GAAATACGACTTCGCTTCGCCCACGACGGGATATTCCGCGTTATCGCAGTCCACTTCGGATTCGTAGTAATACATTTGGCGCGGATAGCGTTCACCCGTCGACTCGTTGGAATACATTTTGAGCGCTAGGCCCATCTGTTTGAGATTGTTTGCGCAGGAAGGCCGATGGCCGTTGGTCCGAGCGAGCATTGGCAAAATAACCGCTGCTGCAATGACGGCGAGAACCAATACCGCCACAAGCTCGAGCGCACTCAGAGCGGCCTTGCCTGATGTAGCGTTCATCGATGTCGCCTTGAAGGTTCGCGGTACTGCATTCGAGTCTAGCACGATTCACTCCGCCCTGCGCTTGCATCGTCCGTCGCGAACGAGTAGAAGATTCCTTCGTTTCAGCTTATGAGGAATCTCACCATGTCCGACTCCCCGCTCCCCCTCGCCGGCATTCGCGTGATTGAAGTCGGCACGTATATCTTCGGCCCTGCCGCTGCGACTGTGATGTCCGACTTTGGCGGGGAGGTCATCAAGATTGAGCCGCCGGGCATGGGCGATCCATATCGGCATTTGCACATGATTCATCCGATGCCGCCTTCGGATCGGCCGTATTGTTTTATGCTCGATGGGCGTAACAAGAAATCGGTCGTTGTCGATTTGAAGCAGGATGCGGGACGCGAGATCGTGCGCAAGCTGGTGCGCGACGCGGATGTGTTTTTGACGAACTACCATCCTTCGGTGCTCGAATCTATGCACCTCACGTACGACGACCTCGCGCCGCTGAACGAGCGTCTCATCTACGCGCATGCGACGGGCTATGGCGAGACTGGACCGGAAGTCGAGAAACCGGGCTACGACATGACGGCGTGGTGGGCGCGCTCGGGGCTGATGGATTCGTTGCGGCCCGCGGATGACGACCCGTGCTTGTCCGTCGCGGGCATGGGCGATCATCCGAGTTCGATTGCGTTGTTCAGCGCGATCATGCTCGCGCTCTACACGCGCTCGAACACGGGGCGCGGCTCGAAAGTTTCGACGTCGCTTATGGCCAACGGCGTGTGGTCGAACAGTTGCCACATCCAGGCGATTCTGGTCGGCGCGCCGCCGTACGTACGCCAACGCCGCACCGACGCGGGGAACGCGCTCGTGAACCATTACCAGGCGCGTGACGGCAAGCGGTTCATCCTCTGCGGCATTCGTGCCGATCGGGATTGGGTGGCGGCGTGCCGCGCGATCGAGCGCGAGGATTTGTTGGAGGATGCGCGGTTCAATTTCCCTGAATCGCGCAAGGCGAACGTCGCGCAGCTCATCGCTGTCTTCGATGACGAATTCCGCAAACACGACATGGCGCATTGGCTCGAGGCTTTTCACCGTTGCGACCTTACGTTCAGTCCTGTCTCGCAACCGGCGGATTTACCGAACGACGCGCAACTGAACGCGAACGGCGTATTCGTCGACGCCGGCGATCCGGGCAACGGCGGCTACCGCACGATCACCAGCCCGATCGCGATGCGCGGCGTTGATAAGGTCCGCCCCACGCCCGCGCCGACGCTTGGCGAACATACGCGGGAGGTCTTGGACTCGATTGGGTATTCGCCGGCGGAAATCGAGGGGCTCGCGAGGTCGAAAGTGATCGCGGGGAGTTCGTCCTAGGTTTGGAGTCTTGGGTGGAGCGGGGAGATTCCCGCCTGCGCGGGAATGACGGGGAGGCGCGGGAATGGGGGGGAATGACGGGGAGGGGCGGGGATTTCGCTCTAAATTCGGAGCCTTGTGTGGAGTGGGGAGATTCCCGCCTGCGCGGGAATGACAACTTGGGGGAATGCCGAAAAATTGAATGTTCTCCGTGTTTTCTGGTTAGAGCAGGAAGAACGTCGCCAAACTCAAAATCAGTAGGAACCCGAACATATCCACGGTAGTCGACAGCATCGGCGCGGCGGCTAGCGCGGGATCGATTCCCACCCTCCGAAGCCACAGCGGAACGGTTGCGCCCAGTAACACCGCGACTACGGTATTCGTCGCGAGCGATCCACCCACGACCAAGGCCAAACCCAGCTTGCCGGTAAGTAGATAGGTAAACGCGCCGAGCACCGTCCCCAGCACGATTCCATTCGCGAGACCGAGCACGACCTCCTGTCGCATCACACGGAAGAAGTCTCGCGGCTGAATGATCCCCAACGTGAGTTCGCGGATAGTCACTGCGACCGATTGGCTGCCCGAGCAGCCGCTCACGTTGCCGACAACCGGAAGCAACATCGCGAGCGCGCCGATTTGCACAATCGTTTCATCGAATAACAAGATGACCGACGCGGCCGTTACGCTCAGGACAAGGTTCAAACTCAGCCACGTGAGGCGCAGCGCGGTCCTCGATGCGATGGGCATCGTGCGCAATTCGTCGCCGCCGATGATGCCGCTGAATTGCATGAAACGCCTTTCGCTTCGTTCCGCTTGCGCCTCCTCGAGGTTTGCGCGTTCGACGACGCCCGTCATCCGCCCGTCTTCGTCGACCACCGGAATCCCAATAAACATGTACCGATCGAAGAGTTGCTCGAGCTCAGTCAGCGGCGCGGTCACCAACACGCTCACGGGATTGACGACCATGACGTCCCGAATGGGTCTCGCGTTTGGCGCGAGCACGAGATCGCGCAGCCGCAGCACGCCCACAAGCCGCCCTGCGTCGTTTCGCACGTAGGCATATTGCACGCCGATGCCCGAATACTTCTCCGCGTTGTTACGCAGATCGGCGATGATATCCGCGACGAGCGACCCCTGATCGAAAATGACGAACTCGGTCACCATGATGCCGCCGGCGGTGTCGGGCGGATAGCTGAGGAGCTGCCGCGCGTCGGCGGCCTCCTCGGGGTCCATGTGCGAGAGGATCGCCTCGGCGTCTTCCTCGTCGAGTTCGCTCAGCAAATCCGCGCGAACGTCGCTGTCCATCTCTTCGACGATTGCCGCGGCATCTTTCGCGGAGAGGTCCTCGATGAGATCGGCGCCTTGCGCGTCCGAGAGTTCCTCAATCAAGTCCGCGGCTGCATCCGGAGCGAGCAACATCAACATGCCGGATTGTTCATCTTCTTCGAGACGAGAGATCGCGCGCGCGATATCCGCGGGGGACAACGAATCCAGAAACTCGCGCAGGCGATCGGATTCGCCCTGCCGAATCAGCGTGACAATTTGGTCCCAGGGATCGATCTGGATTTCATCAGGCATATGGAGACCCTTGGCCGAGACAATGCCCGGTTGAAGGTTATTGGTTGAGGTTCGGCAACAGCGCGAGGCCCGGTCGCGCGGAAACGAGCGCAGCCCCAATCACGTGAGAAAAACCGCCGCGCGCGGATTCAACGCGGCCCGACAGTATACCAGCGCGTGCGCGGAATACGGAGCTTGCGTTTCGCGCTCGTCCTGACGGATGGAACTTTGGCGCAACTCGGGCAATCTTGAAGCGGAATCGACAACATTCTATGGTGAGCGTCCTCCATTAACACTGAAAGATTCGGCAGTGAACAAACGTCTCTTCGCCATATCGGTCATATTTGCCGTGCTTCTCGCCGCGTACACGCTGAGGCCGCGAAGCGAGCGCCCCGCCGATCTTCCGAGAATCGAAACTCCCGAGCCAACTGCGGTCGAAAAGGACGCTCTTTCTCTTGCCGAGCGGGCGCCGACAACGGAGTTCTACGCCCCCGCTCCCGTCTACGGGACGCTCATCTCTGGCACAGCGCGTTATCTCGACTCCGGCGCGCCCGTTCCCGATGTGATCGTCCATGCCTATGATGAACATGCGGATTCGTTCCATGAGGTGACCACGAACGAACGCGGCGAATACGCGCTCGTCGATCTCAATCCAGGCGAGCGCGGCGTCGACATCAGTCTCTCTACGCGGACGGACGTAGAGGGTCATCACGCGGCATTCGTCCATCCGATGAAACGGCTCTACCCAGGCGACCAGTGGACGAGGTTCGATATCGAGGTCTCGCGCAACGCTGGGATGGTGACGGGGCGTGTACTCGGGAAAACCACTAACTACTCTCCCGAGCTGGTGCGCAACAACATCGAGGAGCTCATGTCCGATCATTCCACGCCAGAGTACGAACGCGCATTGAAGAGTGTTCTTGCCGAGGTTAACGACCCGATCTCCGGTGTGCGGGTAATCCTGACGTCGCACGGAAATCCGCGACCAGAACCCTCGGAGGCCGTTACCAATGCGAGTGGCGAGTTTCTCTTCGACGACCTCGCGCCGGGAGGCTACGTCGTCTACGTGGCGGTGGAAGACCGCGTCGTGCAAACCGTCGGTGAACCCGGACGCCGGGAGTTTACTATCGCGCACGGAGAAGTAATCACGGGATTGGACTTGTTCGTCGAACCCAATCCCGTAGCGCTGTCCGGCCACGTTCTCGACGAACGCGGTCGAGGGATAGCGGGGGCAAAAGTGGCAGCGCTCCCGTATCTGAGCGATGTCGAAGGATCCAAAGAGACCCGAAAAGCGATTGAGACCACGACCGCGGAAGACGGTTCGTTTCAGTTCGCTGGACTACGTGCCGGCGATTTCAACGATGCGATGGCCTATCTCTATTCGGGTATGGCCCTACACGAGGGCGCCTATTTCATCTTAGCGCAAGCCGAGGGTTACGCCTCTGAGCGGATAATCGTGCCCGTTCTCCACCGCAAGTCGATCGACTTCAGCCTGGCGTTTGTCGATGCGGCAAAGTCGTCGTCGCGACGGCAGGAACTCGCGGACGTCCTGTTGACGCCCATTCGACAGCCCGAAAGGAATTTTGGCGACTCGACGATGTCCGAAGTCGACATCATTCTCCAAGCTGAATCCGTCGTTGCTGGCTACATCGTCGATACGAAAGGCCAGCGCGTGACAGAATCGACAATCCGGCTCGTCCCCGAGAAACTTCCGGAACGCCGTATCGCATTCGAATCGTATCCGCCAGAGTTTGAATTTTCCGAGTGCGGCGAAGGCGGTTCATTCCAATTCGTCGGAGTGCCCGCCGGAACGTATCAGTTCGAAGTCTTCACCGAATCTGGAGGGCAACAAACCGCGCACAACTCCCCGTTCCGAGTCACAAACTCCGCCGTCTACGAAGACATTGCGGTCGTGGTGGAATCCCCCCTCGACAGGGGTGATATCACCGGCACGGTGATCGACGGTGTCAAACGCCAGCCGCTCACTGAATTCAAAGTGCATGTCGAGTCAGTGGAAAGTCCAAGCGAACCCTCACCTCGCTACGGCAACTTAACGGTCGACAAGGAGCAGTCGCGCTTTCGCCTTGAGGGCGCGTCGATGGGCGTCATCACGCTCAACGTCGAGGCGGAAGGGTTTGCGACGGAACACATTCAAACGCGTCTGGAAGGCGGCGCGGCGGTAGAACTCAATATTGAGCTTCAACCCGAAGCGGTCTTGCGTGGACGCATTACGAAGAATGGCCAACTCACACGCGATCACAGTCACATCCTCATCAGGGACGTGCCGATTGCATATCAGCAGGCGGATGAGCAGGGCCTGTATACATTGAAAGCGCTCAAGCCCGGCACCTACCTCGCCGAGTATCAGCTTAACATGGCCGGCGAGGATCTCGGGGGCACATGGGCGACCGAACGGCGCTGGGTGCAAGTCGAGTCTGGACGCGAGACATTCGTGGATGTCGATTTCGGCGGCGCGTGTTCCATCGAAGGTTCGTATTCCGGTCCCGATGGCGTGCCATGGACAGTGGAGGTGTATGACGAATCGATGCCGGGAGAAATCAAGTTGTGCGCCGGCGCGAGTGGGTTTAGAAATCTAGGTCGTTACGAGATCAACGGTCTCCAGCCAGGCGCGTACACCGTTACCGGGAAGGCAGGAACAGCGGACGCCACAGTCGCGGAAGTCACGCATCAAGTCGTGCTGGCGGACGGCGAACGACTCACGCTCGATTTCGACCTCTAGGGCGGGCTTAGTCACATCAGTTCGACGTCACGGCGAAATCTACCGTGTTTTCTCCTTCTGCGATCGTCACTTCCGCCGGCCAATCGAACTTCTCCGCATCCTCCATCGAGTACGCGCCGGACTGCTTCCGGGAGAAGTCTTTCGACACGCGGTGCACGACGACGCGGTAGGTGCCCGCGCACGGGCCATCGGCTGTACTCAGTTGATATGCCCCTGCATTGTTCGGCCCGATGGACGCGACGGAATACGGGAAGCGTTCATCTTCCGGATGAAACGTGACCCAACCCCAAAATAGCGGATCGCCGTCGACGGTCACTTTGCCCTTGACCATCTGGCGTTCGGCATCGGTCAAGAACTTCGAACGCCGTAGCCAATGATGCAGCAGCGATTGCCACTCGACGAGGTCCGGGTCGCCCGGCGCGAGACCGGTCCCGTGCGCGCCGTTCGTGAAAATGTGCATCTCCGCCGGCACTCCCGCCGCGAGCAAGGCTTGATAAAACACGATACTGTGATTCGGCGTCACTACGGTGTCCACGTGCGTGTGCAACAAGAAGGCGGGCGGCGTTTCTTTTGTCACCAGCTTCTCCGTCGACATCCAATCGCCCATGTCAAACTTCAGCAACTCCGGGGACACTGCCGCGTACACCGGCACAAGAAAATCGGGACGCGAACTGTTCCGATCGATCGGGTCAACCGCCTCCGGGTCGCCGGCATCAAAATTCGTTCCCGCCGCGGTCGTCAGATGCCCGCCCGCCGAGAATCCGAGCATCCCGATCCTATCTTCGCTGACGCCGAATTCTTCGGCCTGGTGGCGCACATACCGTATCGCCCGCTGCGCGTCGAGCAACGCGGTAGACGGCTGGTAGTCCGGCAACAACCTGTAGCGCAACACGAACGCCGACACCCCGATCCGGTTCAGCCACTGCGCGACCTGAATTCCTTCGTGGTCCGCCGCGAGTCCTCGATAGCCCCCACCGGGATTCACGACGACCGCGCAACCAGTGGCGATCTCTTTGGGCGCGAGGTGAACGGTCAACTGCGGCCGATCCGTTTCTTTTGAACCTATCGCTTCTGGCGCGCCGTCTGGCCACAACAACACCGACGTCTCGGGAACATACTCCTGTGCCCACGCCACTGCGCTCAGTAACGCTGCGATCAGTGCCGAAAATCGTGGAATCATTCGATGCTCCCTCTCTACGTACTTCAAGTGATTTAATTCGTGGACGGTGCCGACTTCAGATGCTCGATTAGCCACGCGCATCCTTCATCGTAGTCGGCCTCGGTCAAAACGTGCGTAGGCTCAGCCGGATCCAATACGTCCAATCGGAGTTTCCCGGGCAAATCCGCATAAAGCGGCTCGAGCGAGTTGAATAGCGCCTGCGCCGTCGCGAAAGGCACCGCGGGATCGTTCCGATTGTTAATCATTAACACTGCGGCGGGCGGCATCTCCGCGAATCGATGGACCGGATCGAAGGCCTCCAGTAGCTCTGGAATCTCTGGCGCCCGCTGTATGAAAAATTCGACCATAGGCGCCGGCAACTTCGACGCCGCGAACGCCATCATGTCCGCTCCGCCGACCCAGGAGCTTACCGCCGTGACGCGCGGCTCATACGCCGCCGCCATCAGCGCGATGAT
>JBGTJY010000132.1:0-1628 GCA_041744855.1 Candidatus Hydrogenedentales bacterium | reverse complement strand
AATTGAAATGGCGAGCGGCGCCGGAAGACCCTGCGCGATTGGCCAAGGAACAGCGCGCGTTATTGCGTTCGGCGATATCGCTCTGTAAGATGAATGGCGTTGTTGTGTACTCGGTGTGCACGTTTACGCCCGAAGAAACGGAGCAGGTGATCGGGCCGATTCTGGGGGAAGCGAAAGTAGTATTGGAAGACGGTCCGGCATGGCTAAATCCGTGGAAAATAGACACAGGGACTTACCGAATTCTCCCCCGAAAAGGTCACTTGGACGGGTACTTCTTGACGCGATTGCGGACAGTATCTTAGGGAGTATTCTGTTTGTCTTCCGATTTATCGGATGGACCGTCCGCTGGTCGTTCGCGACGCTGTTTTTCATTGGGGTCATGGGCCTCGCCGCGTGGTTCGTTTTCAACGAGGCCGTAGCGGGCGGCGGCGTCGTTGTGGTACCGAACGTGACGGGGTTGCAAGTCATTCAGGCGACGAACGTGTTGGCCGGGGCAGGCCTTGAGGTCGGCAAACAAGAAACGATCGTGAGCGATCGCTTGCCCGAATATCACGTCTTGATGCAACGTCCGGCGGCGGGGAAAGTAATCCGCTCGGGTCGGGAAATCGCGTTAACGATCAGCGCGGGCAAAAAGGACACTCCGACTCCGAATCTCGTGGGCCGTGACATAAAAGCCGCGATGGAACAATTAGGCACCACGCAATTCCTTCCGGGGATGATTGCGCGTGTGCCGAGTCAGACGACGGAAGGCATCGTGCTTGCGCAGGACCCCCGGCCGGAAAAACCGGCGCGCGACGGTTCGGACATTCACCTGCTGGTGAGCGCGGGCCCCGCGCGCGGGGATGCACGCATGCCCGACTTGGTCGGGACGCCGATTCAGTCGGCGATGGACCACCTCGCGAAATTCGATGTCGAGGTGGTGCCGATTCTCGATAACGATGCGGAGGGCGACTATGACGTTGTGCTCGCGCAGACTCCCGAGCCGGAATCGCCGCTCGCTTCGAAACAGTCGGTGACCCTCACGGTGCGTCCACGAGCGGTGGCGTCGTTGCCGAATATGCGACGCACGGTGAATGTGGAATACATCGTGCCGAATGTGTCGTTCAGCCCGCAGATGCGCGTGGAAATCGTGAATCCGAAAGACGGCCGCCGCGAGCTGAAGTATCCGTTGGCGAGAGACCTTGTGGCGGGCGAGCCACCGCGATTGTCTCCAGGATCGGTTATGACGATTCCGAATGTCACGTTTTCCGACGAAATCCGCATCGAGTTTTTTGCGGACAACAAACTGCACATGACGTATACCTATGCGTTGGAAGGCGACCCGGTGAAGCGCGTTATCAACCAGCCGAATGCTGGCGGGGGCGCGGTCGCGAGTTCGCCGTTGCCTTCGGCGCCGAATCCCGCCAAGCCAGTTCAGTCCGCCGAGTTGCCCCCCCCGACCGCGACCCAGACGCCTCCGCGATCGAACGAGGTCGAGGTGGAAGTGTTTGAGCCTCGGACGGAGCGGGTTGGTCCGGCGCCGCGGCAGAATTAGGTTTGTGGGTATGATCGCCGGCGTTTGCAACATCCCCCTAAATCCCCCTTCAAAGGGGGACTTTTTCTACATCCCCGTAGATCTCCCTTCGAAG
>JBGTJY010000131.1:0-4951 GCA_041744855.1 Candidatus Hydrogenedentales bacterium | reverse complement strand
GTTAGCTTGTTCTCGTTGTCCGGCTTTGCTCCGCAGGGAGAAGAAGATGCCGCGTCGGAGATTCTAAGCGTGATGGCGGTGGTATTCTTTCCCCTTTTATATGGGTTTATCGGCGCGGTCGGCGGCATGTTTACTGCCCTGTTCTACAATCTGACCGCGCGCGTCGTTGGGGGAATTCGGGTCAGCGTGGCATGGATTGACCAGGCTCCCGCAAAGACCGATTCATGAAGCGCCGCGACTTTCTTTCCGCAGGCGCCGCTGCGCTTGCCGGCCCGCTACTCTTTCCGGGTTGCGCGACGTATACCGGCAATCGTGTCGGGCCGAACGAGCGGATCGTCATGGGCGCGATCGGCATTGGCGGCATGGGGCGTTACGACCTTGGAAATTTTCTTACGCACGACGACGTGCAGGTCGTGGCGGTGTGCGATGTGGATGCGCAGCGCCTGGATTTCGCGAAGGGTTCGGTCGATCAACATTACGAGAATACGGACTGCGCGGCCTACCCGCACTTCGAGGAACTCATCGCGCGCGACGACATTGACGCGGTGCTCATCGCGACGCCGGACCATTGGCACGCGTATCTTTCCATTGCGGCGGCCCAGGCCGGAAAAGACGTCTATTGCGAAAAACCGATTTCGCTGACGGTCGAAGAAGGGCGCATCGTCGCCGATGAAATGAAACGCCTGCGCCGCGTTTATCAGAGCGGGACGCAGCGCCGCAGTATCCCCTGCTTTCGCTATGCCGTCGACACCGCGCGCAGCGCAAAGCTGGGGCGTATCCACACGATACACACGTATCTCGGCGCGGGGCCTTCCGTCGAGCCGCAACCGGACGAGCCTGTGCCGGCGGGATTCGACTACGATCGGTGGCTCGGCCAGGCGCCGGACAAGCCGTACACAACGAAACGTTGCCACGGGACTTTTCGCTGGATATACGACTATTCGGGCGGAAAGTTGACCGATATCGGCGCGCATTTCAACGACCTCGCGCAATGGGGCAACGACTCCGAGGACACCGGGCCAATCCATTGGGAAGGTTCGGGGACGTTCCCCGCCGAAGGTCTATTTGACACCGTGATGAACTACAGCGTCAGCGCGACATACAAGAGCGGCGTGAAACTGGTGTTCCACGACTTCGAGCCACGCGCCGTGAAATTCGAAGGCGACGAAGGCTGGATTAGCGTGAACGACGACGGCGTGCTCGAGGCGAACCCCGTCTCGTTGCTCGAAAACTCCGGCGTCGAGCAGACCATGTGGAATTTCATGACGCCGCATCAGCGCGACTTCCTCGATTGCGTCCGCAGCCGCAAGACGCCGATCGCGCCGCCGGAAGTCGCGCACCGATCCACGACGGTCTGCCATATCGGAAACATCTGCCTGCGATTAGGCCGCGCGCTCGAATGGGACCCTGCGAAGGAGCGGTTCGTCGGCGACGACGAAGCGAACGCAATGTTGAGCCGCGAAGCTCGTTCACCCTGGAGCCTCGATACCCTCGTGTGAGAAGGTTCGGAGTTCTGCATTCATGCGGCGGGTTCACTCGATCGCCTGGACGCGGCGTTCCGCGGAACGTCGAGCGCGTCCCTCCCGGACTGTTACTCCGTCATGCGCGGGTGCGGGGCCATGATTACCAGGAGCGTGGCGTCTTCGTCGGAGCGGTTTTCGACGCCATGCACGAGGCCCGCAGGCGCGACGGCCACTTGGCCCGGAGGCAGCGGCTTGGTTTCGGTGCCGACAAGGACGTGGCACGTGCCGGTCAGCGCGTAATAAATCTTGTCGTTGCGGGCGTGTTCGTGGGCTTTTTGGAATTGACCGGGTTTGAGGCAGTACACGTCGCAGAACATCCGCGGCGATTCGTAGAGGTTGACCTTGTTCATCTTCGCTGCGTCGAACGCAGCTGCGACGGCGGTATCGAAGAAGTGCGCGGTCATGGTTGCTGCTTCATCAGAAAATCGCGCAGCCGTTCGAGTTGATCGACGTTGATGTAGTCGACACCGGCGTCGTACAAGACCTGCCAGAGTTCCTCGCGATGCGGAATCGCCCAGAAGCGGACTTTGCGGCCCTCAGCGTGAGCCGCGTTGACAAGTTTCTCAAGCGCGATTTTTTCCTCGGCAGGCATGGGGCCGTCGCCGCGCCACTTGAATAAGCTCGCCCAACTGCTGCTGACCAGCGGTATAAACGACGCGGGTGCGACGCCGCCGATGTCGTCAGGACGTCCATCGTACGCCGCGAGTTGCACTGCTTGTTTTTCCATGAGTGCACGCGGTCTCGCGCCGGAGACGATCGCGCGTACGGCACGCTCTGCGATCTTCTCCCCTTGCGCGGTGGTCAGCATATCTTCATATTGCTTTAGAGCGGCGAGCAGTACGGGAAATGTTTCTTCGCCGTTGCTCTTGATGTCGATGAGCAGCGTGAACTCCGGGCCATTGGCGTACACGCGACCCCCGTTGGCCTGGACGCGATCGTGCAGCGGCTTCAAGTAGAGGGCATCGAGCGTGCGCGCGGGATCGACCTTGTCGCGGTCGTGCGCGACGAGGAGCGCGCCATCGATAAGCCAAATGTCCGCCTCGACGCTGCAGAAGCCGTTGTCGAGTGCATCGAGGAGCGGGCGCTCTTGTTCGTAGTCGTTGTGAGCGTGGGCGCGCGGGAGAGGGACGATGTCGTCATTTGCGGAGATGAGCGGAGGGAATAGGGCAACGGTTGCTGTGGTGACAATCCACATCCCCCTAAATTCCCCTTTGAAGATGGACTTTTTTCGTCGCATTAGCATTGTCGGTAATCCCGTTCCTGATCTTTCTAGAAAGCTCTTAAAAACTCAATACGTCATTCTGAACAACGTGAAGAATCTCTTTCGCGCCAACATTTTCGGGCAAGCAAGATTCTTCACGTTGTTCAGAATGACCGACAAGGCGGTTTATGGCTTAGGTTCTAGTAGTTCAGCAATCAGCTCGAGCAATTCGATGGATTCGCTCGTGGCGGCGAAGGATTGAATTGCGATGGTATCGCCTTTCGCCGCGAGAAGCGTTAGGTAAACCCGATTGACCGCGGTTTCAAATGCTTCATTGCTCGCGACCGCGGCGACCGCTGGATCAATCGTCGGGGCCTGGGGACGATCGCCCGGACTCCGAACAATCGCGCGACTCGATTCTTCGGAGCCGATGTCGCGCAGTTCCAGTTCGACGCGTTGCGAACGGTTCTCGGTGTAGTTCTCGCGGATGTGTCGGGCCTCGAAGAGCTTGTCCTTCAGCGCCATGATCGCGGGCAACGATGCGGGATTCGCCATCGTTTCAAGCTGCTGCAACGCGGCGATGCGCGTGGTCATGCTCAAGGGTGACGACGTTATCGATTCGTAGAGCGCGCGTGCCCTCTCGAGTTCGCCTGCATCACGCGTTGCGTTGGCAAACGCAAGGTATCGCGCTGCGGCATCGTGCCGGCGCCACACCGTGCCTTGTGTGGCGACATGGTGGAGGTCTGCCGCTGAAGGCTGCGTACCCGCGTTCACCGCGGCTACGTAGCGCAATTCCGGCTCGCCGCTTTCGAGCGCAGTTCGAACGAGATCATTCACACCATCGACATTACGTCGAATCAACAATTCGAAAATCGAGGTTTTCAACGCGATACCGCCGACGTTGTACGCCTGCAGCAATTGCTGATCGACATTCGGCAGTTGCGTTTCGGCGAGCAACCGCATCGCGACCGGACGGATTCCCGGCTCGTCGATAAAACCTAGGGCTTGTCGAAGAAATTGCGGCGCGCCGCTGGCCTCGAGACCGACGAGCGCCGCGCCGGCGTGATACGGATAGTAATAGTGCGCGGCCGCGCCCGCGAAGACGCGCGCCGCTTGGTCGTTGTCTCCGCGATCGAGCGCCGCGAATCCGGCGCGAAGATAGGCAACAGAGAAGATCACGTTCTCGCTGCTCGTGAAGCTGGGGCTGAGATCGGTAACTTGTCCGGGCGCCACGCCGAGGCGGCTCAGCGCATCAAGCACGGTCCATTGCAGTTCGGCGTCTCTCTGTTTCGTGAGCTCGCGAATTGCGGGAATCGCATCGACCGCGCCGCGGGCAGCCAGCGCATCGACGATACGCAGCCGGGTCGTCCCGCGCGCGACCGCGAGCGCGGAAATTAACGCCTTCGACGCCACGTCGCCGGGTATGCGCTGCAACGTCATGCGCGCGTCATCCCCGACGGATTCATCCGCGAGCAGCGCGACGATGGCCGGAATCTCTGCATCGGTCGCGATAAGCGACAGCAGGTAAAGTATCTCGCGGCGCGCGAACGGTGTATTGGGCGTCTGAAGTTGTTGCGCGAGCGCCGCCGCGACGCCTGCGCCGTCGGTCGATCCAGGACGGCCTGCATGAAATACGATCCGGTCGAGCGCGCGGAGCGCTGACTCGGCTATTTCCGGATTTTCATGACCGAGCAGTTCCGACAATTGCGGAACGGCCGACGCGCCGAAATTCGCCGCGGTGTTCCAAGCGTTCGCACGCGCGGTGGGATCGGCGCCGCCTACCGCCGCGATGAAGTCGCCGAGTTCGTCCGCGGCCGCCGCGAGACACGCGAGCGACAATGCCGCGACCAGAACCGTGGCCGCGGCGAGAATCGCGGTACTACGCACTGCCATGACGTCAATCGCCTACAAATGCCACGGTCCGCGCCCGGGATCGCCCAGGAGCAAATTCGCCTGTTCGTCGTTCAGGATGCGTTGCTTTTCGCCGTCCCACTCGATGGGCCGCTGCATGCGATACGACAAATTCGAAAGGATGCAGTTCGTGGCGACGGCGTGCGCGGCTTCGATGTTCATGAGCGGTTTCTCGCGCGACTTGATGCAGTCGAACCAGTTCTGATGGTGGCCCGGACTCTCGAACGCGTGGTAGCCGTCGGTGGGCGGCGTGTATTCCTGCGCTTTCTTTTCCGTATCGCAGCCGCCGTCGCCCCCGTACACAATCAATTTATCC
>JBGTJY010000130.1:0-5515 GCA_041744855.1 Candidatus Hydrogenedentales bacterium | reverse complement strand
GGATCATCGTGCACTACGCCAAGAAGCTCCGGGAGCAAGATTTCCGGACCCCTCCGGTCGAAGACTGAATATCAGTTTTAGCAGTGTCGCGCGGGACAACGCAGTCTTATCTCGTGGTATACTGTTGACACTGCTCGATATTCGCAGGCTCAGGGGGAAGTACGTCATGCGAACGCTCTTTAAGTCTGTCTCATTCGCCGCCCTATTGACGGTGGCGGCTCCTTGCATCCAGCCGGCGTTTGCGGAGGATTCAGCGGTCTTTTCCTTCTCAGGAAAGAAAGGCAAACCCGCGAAGGTGGTTGACCACCAAGCCGGGGGCGAGGTCACGCTGTACGACTCCGCGCCGCTCGTGAATCAATCCTCCGCCTCGGCCATCGAGGCCACCGCGGCACGCCGGCAAGCCATGCGCCAATCGCTTGACGAAGCAAGGGCCGAAGAAGCCGCGGCAGCCGCGGCCGCTGCGGCATCGGCACAACCGGTTGAAGCCGAACCAGCCCCAATGAACTCTGCGCCGCTGCCTCCCGAAGTAGGGCTACGCCTCCTGCGCGAGAAAGACTGGGTCACGCTCAATTCCGACGCGAAGAATTACCCGACCGAGGTCTACAACCTCGACACGAAACAATTCATGCCGACCGCCGAGGCCATCAAACTCGTGCAGCCGCAACCGGTCACATCCGTTACTGCCGCACCGGCGAATCCGCCCGCGGCGCGCAAGTCCGATCCGACGCCCTGACAGTAGGAGCCGATCTGTTTCGCCGCTCCGGAATCTTCCACCTCGCGCGCCCGGTGCGCTCTCCAGCGTTGCCCCATCCTCCAAAGCGGCACCGCTCCGTTAGCATGCTCCACACACGATCCAAGTGGACACTTTTAATGAGTTAACGATGGGGTCATTTTCATCGAGTCGCGCCATCTGGGTTGCGGCACGCGTGCCATGAACGATAGTATCGCGTTGCCTTGGGCATCGGGCTCAAACCGATGAAAAGCGCATATATCCTCGAACTTCTTCGCGAGGCCAAATCCCGGAGTTGGATCGTGACCAAGAGAGACGTGTTCGTCGTAACGGTGCTTGTGCTGTCTGCGAGCAGCGGCCGCGCGCAGACAGTGCGCGTTGAGACCATCACCCCCGCCGTGGAGACGACGCCAGCGGATACCGTCGTTGCGGACAATCCAACGTCCCCGCGCACCGAACCGCGCCGAGTGATTTGGTTGTGTATCGATAGCCTGCGGGCCGATCATCTCGGCTACATGGGCTATGAACGCGACACCAGTCCGTGGCTGAATAAACTGGCCGCCAAGTCGGTGAATTTCCGCCTTGCGATCACGCCAAGCGACGGTACCGCGATTTCCGTTCCCTCATACCTTTCCGGGAAGTATTTCTCGATGCTCCATCCGAATCCGCGCGCCGGTTTAGGAATTCCGGAGCATGAACAGACGCTGGCCGAAGGGCTTGCCGGCGCCGAGTTTGAGAGTTACATTTGGACAGCGAACGGCAAACTGAGCAGACGTAACGGATTCGGCCAAGGATTAAAACGACTGTCGAACCTCCGGCCGATAACGCAGCCAAAGGCTTCGATTGACGAGTTCATAACGCACCTGCAAGCCAATTATGAACCGTCGAAAGGAAAAGAATTTCACTATTTCCATATTATGGACGTTCATTATCCGTACCGTCCGCCCATGCCCTTTGACACAAAGTTCGCCGACGCAAGCTATGCGCGCGCCAACGTGCGCGATGGGTCGTTGTACGATGAACGCGGGGAATACATCAGGTGGAGTCTGCCATTCGTACGACTGGGAACGGGGGAATTCTCAGAAGGCCGATCCGTGGATGCGCAGGATCTGAAACAACTGGTCGGGCTCTACGATGGCGCGATTCGCTATGTGGATTCGCGCTTGCCGAGGTTGCTCGAAAAGCTCGGATACGATTCCGCCGAAGATTTGTTGATTATTACGGCAGACCATGCGGAACAGTTTTTTGAGCACGGATTCTGGGGCCACGGCTACACCACGCTCGTCGAAGAGATCCACGTTCCCCTCCTCGTGCGATACGACGGATTCAAGCCCGCGACTATCGACGAGCCCGTCTCCGTGCTCGACCTCTATGCAACGTTGCTTGAGCTCTACGGCATCGATGTGCCGCCCGGCGGCGCTGGACAGTCGTTGCTTCCCGCACTACGTGAGGGTGCGGTTGAGGAACGTTTTGCTTACTCGGAGGGTTACCCCAACAAAGGGCCTAAAGCAACTGTCGTATCGCGCGACGCCGTCTATCAACTCTCGACGCAGAAGTTCGACCTCTATTCCGGCGTAGCTTGGCCGTATGAAGAACGTTTGTTCCTGCGGGGCGCCGACGGGCGATTGGCGCCGGTCAATCTGGCGGACCACATTCACTTAGCCAACTCGCTCAACGCACAACTTCGCAAAATGAATCCATTGTTCGAGAACTTCGATCCATCCAGGTTTCGCGGTCAAGAGAACTCACTCGAACTCGGTGAGAATCTCATGAGTCTGGAATTGCGTGCCGAAGCGGAGCCGGCTGAACTGACGGAAGCCGAATCGGATCGCCCCCTCGCGATCACGCTGCTTCCGGCCAGCAAACGATGGACGGCCACCGTCGAATCTCCGGCAGAACACTATTCACTCTCCTTCGAGTACCGGCTCTCATCTGGCGCGATTCGCGCGGAGTTCAAGCCGAGCGCAGACGGGAAAACGGCAATGTGGTTTGAGTGCAGAGTTCCGCAAACCGAATGGACCCCCTTTTCCGCCGTAGTTCGGCCACAATCGCTACGACCAGAGTTTAGTGTTGCGATGACCGAAGCCGGAAACTTCCAAATTCGGAATGTTTCCTTACAACACATGGCTTATCCGAAAATCCAGCTTCAAATCCGGAATGTTTCGGAAAACGCCGACGCCACCGAAGACGTGATGACCGAAGCTGAAAAAGCGCAATTGAAGGCTCTCGGCTACCTTGAATGACTCGCCGGGTGCACAGGTCCCCGCCGCGCTGACTATTCCCCGGTCGGCGCCGCGCCACTCAGCGCGAGACCGCGCAAGTAGTTCACGCTCGACTCATCGTTCCACGCCGCCGCGCCTTGGTATCTCGCGGCGATCTTCCCTTCCGTATCCAGGATGAATGTCGTCGGCACGGTCCCCGTGCGAAACACGGCGGGTCGTCCCTCCTCCGCGACGTAAATCGGAAACGAAACGTCGTGCTCCTGCATGAACGTCAACCACTCTTCCTCGGTCTGCCCATCCACCGAGACCAGCGCAAACTCGATGTCGTCGTTTTCGATCTCGTCGTATAACGCCTGCAAATGGGGCAACTCGCTCTTGCACGAGGAACACGTCGGCTTGAAAAAAGTCAGAAAGACGACCTTGCCCTTGAAGTCCGCGAATGGCACGTCGTCTCCCGCGACGGTCTTCATCGTCCAGTCGTAGTCCGCGTTGGTCACCGGCAACACAGGGGTCCTAAGCGAATCCTGCGGACGCGTCATGCTCACGTACTTGAAGTAAGCGAGCACGGCGCCCGAAATGATAATCGGGCTCAGAATCCCTCCCACGACGACCCCTAAGAAAAACTTCTTCACGCTTTCCCCCCTTGAGCGGACGAATGCTCAGTCACTGCCATGATTATGTCATTGCTGAACGAAGCGAAGCATCTCGCGATTCAGGCAATCTTGGCCTGGGCACGCAATCGTTTTCATGTCTTCCCCGTCGATGCTATGCTCCGAGGAAATCTATCCCATCGGAACGCGACGTGTACATCAACCGAATCGAGGCTTCGAATTTCAAAAGTTTCGACGCCATCTCCGTGGACCTGAGGCGCTTCAATGTGTTCGTTGGTTCGAACGCCTCGGGCAAGTCCAACTTCATCGAATTGTTTCAGTTCCTGCGAGACATCGGCGATTGCGGACTGGAAAACGCCGTCTCGATGCACGGCG
Organism: Candidatus Hydrogenedentales bacterium; assembly: GCA_041744855.1. Lineage (GTDB taxonomy): Bacteria > Hydrogenedentota > Hydrogenedentia > Hydrogenedentales > JBGTJY01. Next base: position 1,577 of record JBGTJY010000130.1, on the reverse strand, counting down.
AGGCCGAGAATCTGATCAACGCCGCCGTGGGCGCAGAGCGGCCCCTGCGCATCGCCGTACGGTTCCAACCGGTCGGCGGCAAAGTAGCGGGCCTCGCCATCGCCGTCGCTGAATACAGTGTCGCGCTGGGATTCCACAGCGACCGCGGAGGAGTTGAGGTCGAGCACGAATCGATCGCATTCGACCTGCGCGAATCGGACGCAGCATCGTGCCGGTTGGCGCTTCATCGCGAGGACAATCGCTACGCGGTTGCAGGGGCGCCCGATGGAACCTTGGGCGAAAAGATTCGCGGCGCGATCGCCGATTTCATCGGAGATCATGCAGTGGACCCCAACGCAATCGCGTTGGAAGTTCCCTGGTTTCAGGCCTTCTGTGGCGTTGACGGTTTGGCCGGCGCCATCGCGACGTACGACTTCGATCCGAAACTTTCCAAACGATCAGTACTCGCCGCGGGTCGAGCCGAACTCGAGAAGACTGGAAAAAACCTGGCCGTAACCCTCAGGCGGATTCTCCAGAACCCAGACGAAAGACGGCGGCTGGTTAGCCTCGTTTCCGATCTGTTGCCCTTTGTGACCGACGTAACAACGGCCAACGACGGCCACAGCTCGATCGCGTTATCGCTTCACGAATCCTTCAATTCCAAGTCGACGGTCAACTCGTCCAGCATCTCCGACGGCTCGATCCACGCGATCGCCCTTATCGTTGCACTCTTCTTTGGAAAGCGGACGGTCATCTTTATCGAGGAACCCGAACGAACCATCCATCCCGCTCTCATCGACAAAGTGGTCGAAATGCTGCGGGCGGCATCGGAACGCAAACAAATCATTCTTACGACGCACAGCCGCGAGATGATGCGCCACTTACAAATCGAAGACCTGTATCTGGTCACGCGGGACCACGACGGCTTCTCACAAATCCGGCGGCCCGTCGACGCGAACTCAGTGCGTGTGTTTCTCGAAAACGACCTCGGCCTCGATGATTTGATGGTTCATGATTTTTTCGGTTTGAATGAATGAGCGCCACGCTGGTCATCTTCATCGAAGGCAACGACGACGAACGTTTCTTCCGGAAGATTGTGGTGCCGCGCTTGGCCGCGCGATACAGCAATGTCCGGCTCGTGCTCTACGCCCAACGGCGCTGGGGGCGAACGGCCAACATCATCCGCGCTACGCAGCAGATGCATCACGAATACATTTTCGTCTCCGATTTCGATTACGGCCCCAGCATCCGCGAGCGCATCGAGGAACTCTGCCGCCGCTACCCGCCGCTCAATCCCCATTGTGTCGTTATCGTGCGGCGCGAAATCGAGGGCTGGTACCTCGCGGGCCTCGACGATGGCGCCGCGGTAACGTGGGGCATCCGCAACGGGGAGTCCACGGACGATCTCACGAAAGAGCAATTCAACCTGAAGATTCCGCCAAAGTTTTTTCCGCGTATGGTGTTCATGCGCGAAATCCTGGATCACTACTCCCTCGATCGTGGCATGGCGCACAACGCATCGCTTGCGTATTTCTGCCGGAAGTATCGGCTCACGGCGGAATGAGCGCACTCGAGAGTCGACACACCGTATGGGGCGC
>JBGTJY010000129.1:0-2485 GCA_041744855.1 Candidatus Hydrogenedentales bacterium | reverse complement strand
CGAATCGCATGCTGGCGGGACTCGGCGATCACGGCGATGACAGCGCGGAAGACGTGGTGAGCCGGCTTTCGGATCGTGAGCTCCATGTATTCAAGATGCTGGGCGAAGGCTTGACGACGAAGTTCATGGCGGAGCGGCTTTTCCTGAGCCCGAAGACAGTAGAGACTCACCAGGCGCGCATTCGCGAAAAGTTAAGCCTGAATCACGCGCACGAACTTCGCGAGTTCGCGATTCAGTGGTGGTCCCAGCGCCGCCAGCAATAGACTGGGAGGTGCTGGAGTGAGGAGGTCCCCGCTTAGTGCTCGCGGGGACGACGGCGTTAGTTTCCCGAGAACATCCCCGCGTATTGATAGGTCGGCTCCGCTTCCGCGGCTTCGCCCATTTCCGATTCGAACGCCTCGTACAAGTGCATAAGACAAAGGTAGACGTGCTTCGGATCGACCCTTCCCGCCTCGACCGCGTGGATCGTCGGGCGCAACTCTTCGACGATTCGGCGTGTCAGCTCGGGCATTGCCTTGTTCGCGTAGGCCCACAGCGTTTTTGCTGAGGTCGCGACGAGCAGCGAGCTGGGTTCCCAGAAACTATCGAATGTGAATCGCGACGGGCCGTCATAGCGCACGACGTTGCGCCCGTTCGTGCCGCGCGCGCTCACGCCGGTCTGGATTTTTCCCTGAGCGTTCACAACGAACACATCGCCGGGCGCGTTTTGCGATTCGCGTTTGAGCGAGTGAAACATGTACCAGGTATTCCGCAGACCTTCGAGATTGCTCGCCTTCGGGACGATCACCACCGATGCATCGGGATTCACCCGTAGTACGAAATCCAACGCGAGGACGCCGCCGAGCTGGTTGTTGAGCCGGTAGGGCTCGACGATGTAGCGCCCGAGCCGATCCCAATAAATCCGATCGTGCAGTCGATCGACGTGCGAGGTATCGACGATTGATAACACGTGGTCGGCGGGAAAGTACTGCCGAAGACCGACAACGAAATCTTCGAGCCCCCGGGCGTTCGCGGCGTATTCAGTTCCCGCGTTGGGCAGGATTGCGTACCACGGATTTTGGGATTTGCACGCCGCGCGCGTCGGACGCCGGGCACTGAGCCGTTGTACACGCACCGTTCTCGGATTCATTCTCGACCCCTCCCTCAGAGTGATTCCGAATGGTACTGTCCGAGGGCGGATTATGAATATCAGGAATCCTTCCTGTTTTGGTGTGGTTAAAATTCCTTACTGCGTCGCGGGAAACTCGAGAGTTTAGTAGACGATTTCTGAGCAAAGCTCGGCAAAAGCGAATTGCAGCTCGACGATTGTCAATCTACGGTTGTCTTATGCCAATAACAAAAGCCGTCCGAATATGAGATTGCCACGGCCGCGCGCAGTGCTTTAAGGCGCGCGGCCTCGCAATGACGGAGTCGCCGCGCGCAGTGCTTTAGGGCGCGCGGCCTCGCAATGACGGGGTCGCCGCGCGCGATGCTTTAAGGCACGCGGCCTCGCAATGACCGGTTCTAGTGGAGTCTCTAACCGTCCTCACTTATTTCGAGAGCCATTCACGGAAGGCCATCTCGCGGATAATTTGGCGGACGGCTTTGGCCTTTTGAAACTTGGCCGCGGATTTCTCCAATTTGTCCATGAACTTGCTTTTGAGGATATTCGTTTCGAGGTATTCTTCGAATGCGTCCAGCGTGATGCCGTTCGTATCGAGCCACTTCCGCGTGTCGCTGGCTTTGGTCAGGTCCATCAACGCGCGGTAGCCGTCCGCGGCCTTCTGAAGTTCGGCCGCCGTGACTTTTAGTCTGGCGTCGCGGGCCGCTTGTGCGACGCGTTTGCGCTCGCGCACTTCTCCAGCGAGCGATTCGTATTGACCGCGCATGCGGAGGTAATTGAGCACATCCTCCGCGCTCACTTCGATTGCGGCGTTCTTTTTGCGAGGCATACTTAGCTTCTTGGACGGCATGGCTATTGGTCTCCTTCCGTCTGGCTTGGTGGTTCGATTGGTTCGCTTTGCGTTTCGATATTTTCAGTTTCTGTTTTGGGCATTGGTGAATTAGATCGCGCCGGCGTCATCGCCTCGCGCAGTTGCTTGATTGGCTCGAAGGCGTATTCGATGAGCGTGCGGCTACCGACATTGACGCGCACCTCGCCCGTCATCCCCACGCGCAACGGTTCCGTCTCGCCTTTTACATTGAGCGAGGTCTGGTCGAGCGAGACGTATCCGACGAATTCGGTCCCACTTTCGGTCGCGACTGCCGATGGACTGCGATAGGACAATCGGCCCGGTACTGTACCGAATCGCTGGTAGGGGAACGCATCGAAATAGAGCTTCGCCGCGTCGCCGAGATCGAGCCGCGGGACGGCTTCCTGCGCGATGCGCACGCGCGCGCGGGGCTTCGCATCGAGCGGCGCGATCTGGCACAGCTCCTGAGCCGCGCTAACCGGATCGCCCACCCGGACCCTCGCAACGGAAACGACGACGCCGTCGTAGGGCGC
>JBGTJY010000128.1:0-5467 GCA_041744855.1 Candidatus Hydrogenedentales bacterium | reverse complement strand
ATGAAAATGCGGTGTAAGCCGTTTTGTCGATTACGATTACGACTACGATTACGAAGCACGAGCACGAAGGCGCACGCCGTGATTGTATTTTCGTGGCAGGACGTTGAAGATTGGAGTGGCGATAGATGGATGAAAATCTTGGTGCGCAGTTTCTGGATTCGGTCCGTTTTCGATTCGACATGTATCGGCGGCTTGGCGAAGGGGCGCTTGCGCAATTGTCCGACGATGATCTCGGTTGGGTGCCTGACGCCGGATCGAACAGCGTCGGACTGATCATTCAGCACTTGCACGGGAACATGGTGTCGCGCTGGACGAACTTTTTGACGGAGGACGGCGAGAAGCCTAAGCGCGATCGGGACGCGGAATTCATCGCGCCGCAACGATTCGTTCGCGCCGAACTGATGCGAGAATGGGACGAGGGTTGGCGTTGCCTTTTGGGGACAATGGACGCGTTGAGGCCGGACGATCTTTTGCGCACAGTCATCGTCCGAGGAAATCCGCTAACGGCATTGGACGGGATACTGCGACAACTCGCGCATGTGGCGTATCACGTCGGGCAAATTACCTGGATCGCGAAGGCGCGCGCAGGTGAATCGTGGACGATGTTGTCGATTCCGCGCGGCGAATCGCGGAATCCCGACGCCGCGGGTCGATTGGAGCGCGACTACGGCAGCGCGAAGACGGGCCGGCGACCAAAATAGTTAGCGCGCGGCGGCGAGGTCCGCCTCAGCGAAATTGTATTTTCGGCCGCGTTTGGCGAAATCCCATACCGCTTCGACCACGCCTTCTTCGAGGTCGTATCGAATTTCGAAACCGAGTCCGCGGCAAGTCTCCTGCATCGGGCGATTTTCGGGGAGGATGTGTCCGATAAGCCGTTGGACACCTTCGCGGGCGGCGACGTCGAGCACCGCGCGCAATAGTCGCGCGCCGAGTCCTTGCCGGTGATAGGCATCGCCCACGGCGACGGCGAAATGCGCATCGGGCGCGTCGAATAATTTCGTGAGTCGGCCGACACCTAGCATGACGTCGCGGTTCGTCGCGGGATCGCGATAGATGGCGACGAGGGCCATTTCGCGGTCGTAATCGATGAAGCAGGTGCGCACGAGGCGATCGTGGGAGACGCGTTGCTCGAGGCCCATCATCGTGAAGTAGCGGAAGTACACGCTCTGCGGCGACATCGATGCGTGGAACTCCGCGAGCAGTTGTTCGTCTTCCGGACGAATGGCGCGTAAGGTGACGTGCCAATCTTTTTTCGTTCGCCACGTCGTCGTGTATTGATGCGGATAGGGCGTGATGGCCGGCGCCGGTAACTGGTCGGGCGCGGCGTCGGCGGGGTGTAGCGTGATCGAAACGTGAAGCGCGCACGCGGCGCCGTTCGAGATGATGAGGGGATCGAGCGCGGCGAGTTGGATGCGGGGTTGCTCGGCGAGCAGATAGCTGAAGCGGACCAGGATGCGCAACAAGCGTTCGACGATTTGCGGTTGCTGATCTTCGCTGCTGAGCGTTTTGCAAAGGCGCGTGCGCTCGAGGAGGCGTTGCGCGAGGGTCGAGTTCAACGGTGGCAACGCCATCGCGCGATCGTCGGTGTGGGCGATGGCGCGGCCACTCTTGCCGAACTGCACGAGTGGCCCGAAGACGAGATCGAGCACGGAACGGACCATGACGGGATGGCCGTTGAGCAACCGCATCGGGACGACGGCCAGATTGGATCGATCGTTGAAGGATGCGAATGCCGCGCGCGCGGATTCTGGCGTAGTGAGATTCAATGCCGCGTGGTTCGGATGCAGCAGGTGATCAATTTCGCCGACGCCATTTAAAAATGCGATCGGTTCGCCGATCGCTAGCTGCGCGGCGGCGTCTGTACTTTCCAGGGGCGCGGCAATCTCGACTGGGATTCGATAGGCATCGATGAGCTGGATCGCCTCGATCGGCGAGAGTTCGGAACGGCCGTCCGCGTAGGCCCCATCAATAATGTGCGCCGCGCCCTTGCGATCGGGCGCGCTTTCGCCGTCGTCGGCGGGCAGCGAAGGCGTTTCGTAGAGCGCGTGAATTTGTTGCGAGTATTGCCACATACGCGCGAAGACACGGGCCGCGGTGTCGGGATAGTCGAATGAAGTGATACCCGCCTGATCGAGCAGTGCGTTACCAGACGCGACGTGGCTCGCGCCCATCCAACTGGCGAGTATGGGTTTTTTCGCGTCGCGCGTCGCCTCCGCGAAACGGCGCGCGGTCGCTTCGGGTTCGGTCATCGCTTGCGGCGTGAGAATGGCGAGGAGTCCGTCCGAGTCTGTTTCTTTCACTGCAAGCTCGATCGCGCGGGCGTAGGTCTCCGCGTCCGCGTCGCCCAACACGTCGATGGGGTTGTTGTGGCTCCAATGGGGGGGCAAAAACTCGGATAGCTTCGCGATGGTTTCCGCGGAGAGATCGGCGAGGGAGGCGCCGGAGCCGATGAGCGCGTCGACCGCGAGTACGCCGGGGCCTCCGGCGTTCGTGACGATCGTCAGTCGCGGTCCTTTGGGACGCCGCTGTTTGGAGAGCGCGTCGGCCATGTAGAACAGGTCTTCGATGCTTCGGACTCGCAACGCGCCGCAACGCTGAAACGCGGCATCGAGGACATCGTCGTCTTGCTCGCGCGAACCGGAATGCGCGGCCGCGGCTTTGGCGCCGGCTGATGTGCGGCCCGCTTTGAGGACGATGATGGGCTTCTCGTACGAGACTTCGCGCGCGGCGGAGAGGAACGAGCGCGCGTTGTCGATCGATTGCATGTAAAGAATGATGCTTTTCGTGTTGCGATCGTCGCCGAGGTGATAAATGAGGTCGCCCCAATCGACGTCGGCCATGTTGCCTGCGGAGACGAATGCACTAAACCCGACGTGGGCTTCGAGCGACCAATCGAGCACGGCAGTCATGAGCGCGCCGCTTTGGCTGATGAAGCCAACCGAGCCGGGCCTCGCCATGGCGCGGGCGAACGAGGCGTTGAAATTGCGCGTGACGTTCATGAGGCCGATGCAATTCGGGCCGAGCACGCGGATGCCCGCGGCGCGCGCTGCGGCGAGGAGTTCGTCCTCAAGTTTCGCGCCGCCTTCGCCGGTTTCGCGGAAGCCGGCCGTAAGGATAATGGCGGTCTTTACGCCGGCGGCCGCGCATTCGCGGACCATATTCGGCACGAGTTCTGCACGCACGACGATGATGGCGAGGTCGATCGGTTTGCCGATGGAGGCGACATCGGGATAGGTCGGAACATTGAGGACGGTCGGATGGTTTGGATTAACAGCGTATACTGCGCCACCAAGCGTCGAGGTCAGGAGATTGGAAAATACCGTCCGGCCTACGCTGCCCGGACGTGCCGTCGCGCCGATGACGGCGACGTTATGGGGATCGAAGAGCGGATCGAGCGAAACGAGGCGCCGCGGCAGTACGTCGTGTCCGATATGGTCTGAAACTAATTTCGACGTTGCGTTGTCATTCATGCGGACAGAGTATCGCGAATGTGTGACAAAACCGAAAGTACGAGATTGCCACGTCCGCGCGCAATACTTAAAGGCGCGCGGCCTCGCAATGACGGGTTCCGCGCGCGCAATGACGGGCTTTAGTGGGAAAGGACCGAGATGTGGCGCAATCCGAGCAGGAAAAACTCGTAGCGTATACCGAGTCGAAGGGCTGGCGTCATCAGTTCGTGAATCCCACGGGATGGGCCGGCGAGCTGGTTGGCCGGTTGATGGCCGTCAAGAACGCGTACATGCACGATTGCGTGCTGGATGTTCTCGACATTAAACCCGATGACGCAATCCTGGAAGTTGGCTTTGGGCATGGCCGGTTTATCGAGCTCGCCGCGAAGCGGGCAGCCAATGGCCGCGTTCATGGCATCGATCATTCCGAGACAATGGTGCGGCAAGCGTCGAAGCGCTGCCGGAAATTGGTCGGCGAAGGTCGGGTGGAGTTGCGGCGCGGCTCCGTCGCTCAACTGCCTTTTGACGATCATTCGTTCAGCAAAGTCGTGGACATCAATTGCTTTCACCATTGGCCCATCAAAGAGCGATGCCTCGATGAGGTGAAGCGCGTGTTGCGACCCGGGGGCTGCCTTTGTTTAGCGTTGCGGCACCGGGCGGAGAAGCCCGGCAAGCTGACGGCGCCTGGCATGGGTGAGCTGGAGATCGCCGAAGCGCAGGGGCTTTTGGAACGAATGGCGTACAAAAATGTGCGCCGGATTGATAGGGAGATGGCTCGTTTGGTCACGTGTCTAATTGGGGAAGTTTGAGAAAAACAAACAATGGGTGCGCCCAATCGTTTGCGCAATTCCTATATCTTGGGGTAAAATCACGTGGAGTCTTGGGGAATCGTTGACTCCGTGGGAGAGGTCAGAGCTACTGGAGAGGTTATGTCGCGTAAGGTGAAGGTGTGCGTAGTCGACGATGATGCGATAGTAACGAAGTCCTTGTGCGAAGGGCTGCAACTGCACGATTATCAGGCTTTTCCCGCGCTTTGTGGGGCAGATGCGCTGGATATCTGTGGGCGCGAAAAAATCGATCTCGTATTGCTCGATATCGCGTTGCCGGATATGGATGGATACGAAATCTGCGCCCGCTTGAAGGATGCTCCCTCCACGCGGGATATCGCCGTCATTTTTGTGACAGGCAAGGGCAACCCCGAGGATATTTCGAGGGGATATCGCTTGGGCGCGGCGGATTACGTCACGAAACCGTTCAACCTTCCCATGGTGATGGTCCGTGTCGAAGCGGTGATGCGCAATAAAAATGTCGTGGATCAGTTGCAGACCGAAGAAGACGGTCTGGACTATTTCGGCTATACCGATCATCTCACGGGTTTGAAGAACCGCCGTTACCTCATGGAACGACTGCAAGAGGAAGTCGACAAGGCGCACCGGTACGATCTGCCGATGTCCTGTGTCGTTTGGGATGTGGACGAGATTCACGCGGTCGATCCGGAGAATGGTCCGGTCTCGACGGATGACTTACTTGCCGAACTCGCAATTAGCTTCCGCAGCTTCACGCGTGCGCACGATGTTCTCGCCCGCTACGACGGGACCGTGTTCGCGGCGATTCTTCCGCACACGTCGTTGAATCACGCGCTCGGGTATGTCTCGAACATCGTCGACGAGGTCGAGGGCACGACGTTTTCGGACCCCAACTTCCCGACGCGCATCGGCATGAGTATCGGCGTGGTGAGTTGCCGGAACGGTAGCGCGAAGAGCGCGGACTTTGTTTTCGGCGAAGCGATGCGCTCGTTGCTTCAAGCGAAGAATCGCACGTCGGATCGCATTATCGGCCGCGAGTTGGCGGAGAAGAAGTAAGCGCCTAGGCCTCGCCCTCTCAGTCTGGACAGGTCGGCGTATTCGGCAGCGCCCGGCTACGAATTTTATCGTAACAGAAATCACTGGCGTACAACGCCCTCCACTTTCGATTCCGTAACGCTTTCCGCTCAGTAGCTAAACGGCCCCCCGAGGCGT
>JBGTJY010000127.1:0-2058 GCA_041744855.1 Candidatus Hydrogenedentales bacterium | reverse complement strand
GAGCGGAGTAGGCTGACTACGGTGCCTCATTTCAAGTTCCGTTCGACGAACCGCGGAAGTCGATGCATCCGCGACGCCGCCAACAAAACCCACTCCCGCGGCTGCCACGGATAACTCCGAAGACTCTGCCACAGACTCCGTCTCGCACTCGCCCAATCCCGCTCGCGCAACCTCTGGTTCGCCACGAAGCTATACGCCGACGCGATCGCACGCCGTTTGCACGCATCCATCCGTGCCCCCAACGCTCGCGCCACGGCCTCGTTCGAATAGATCGCGTCGATACACGCAAGCGTCTCCACCGGTTCGATGCCGACCGAACGCGCGACGCTCTGCGCCCGCAATCGATACTGCAGCACCGGCGGACCGCCGACGTACGTGAATTCGCCCACCGCCGCCAACCGGCACCACAATTCCCAATCTTCGGAGACTGAAAGATCCTCGCGAAATCCGCTTACACGATCCAACGCGGAACGGCGCACGCATAACACGCCCGGCGATACGACAAAATTGCGGCTCGCCAACTCCGCGAGCACATCGCCCGACGGTCGCTTGTTGAAATAGGGCAGCCGCTCCGAACCAAGTCGATCACCGGCTTCATCGATCGCCACAGCTTCTCCATACGCAGCAACGCAATCGTCGCGACGCTCGAACGCGTTTAACAAACGCGCCAACGCATCTTTCGCCAGCACGTCATCCGCATCCAGGAAAACGACAAACGGCGCGTTCGCCTCGATGAGCCCCCGGTTCCGCGCGCTCGACGCCCCGCGATTCTCCTGCCGCAGCAAGCGAATGCGCGCGTCCGTTAATTCCCGCACGCGATCCGCCGTCGAGTCCGTGGATCCATCATCGACGACGATCAGCTCCCACCGCGGCTCGCTTTGTGCGATGACGCTCGCGATCGTCTGCCCGACCCAACGCTCGACGTTATATGCAGGCACGATGACCGAACAGACGGCGGCGGCGTTCGCGTCGCGCTCCGCCACGATCAAAACAAACTTTCAAAGCTGATTTTAGGAAACGCGTGAAGCGCGGTGCCCGGCGTCGCATTTAGAATCGTAATTCCCCGGCCCGACGCGATCCGGTCTGCCGCGTGAAAATCTTTCGTGGCTTCGCGCATCTCCGGCATCAAGAACTGACGATCGTCCGCGTTCGTATAACGCTCGTCGAAATGCGTCGGCGCGGCGGCATGCTTGGCGTCCCACAACTCCTGCGCGCGTGTCGGCGCTTGGAAGCCTCCCGCTTTTCCCCGGCGCCGCGCCGCCCGTTCGCCGCGCCAATGCCGGATCGTCTCGTACGCAAGCGTCTGCCGAAACGGTTTGATCAGCCGCGACCGCAATCGCCGCATCGCGTCCCCGCGCTTTCCCTGTAGGTCGAATCGATGATCCACCCCAACCATCACGATGGGATTGCATCCCATGTACGCGGCAATCTGGAGCATGGGAATCATGACCGAATGCCCGATGTAGATCGGCGTTGAGTCGTTCGCGAAAAACGGCTTGCGTGCATACTCCATACGCACGGGACACGCGCCCGCGGGATTCAGCACCGGCAAGTAATCGAACGGCACGAACTTCACCGTCTCCGCGCTCAACGCGCCCGCATGCTCGTTGCCGTAACGCTCAATTTGCAATCGATCGGAAACAGTCCAATAGGTGCATTCGAATCCCCACTTTTCATAACCCAAATAACAACGATTCGCGCCAATCGTAATTTCGTTTTTCAACAGGCCCATATCCAACCGATTCAGACTCGGCCCATTTCCCAATACGAAACAACGCTTACCCTGGTGGCGATTCCTAAATTCGTCGAACCAGTGATTTAATTCAAGCGTAAATTCGCCTGAGGAATTGGAGAGATGAAACGTTCTGAACCCGGCGCGCCGCAAGTTCACCAACGTTTCATGCACCGGTTTCAAATCGGGAATGACGGTGTCGGGATAAAAGTCGAGCCGCTTGGACTTGAGAGTCACCGGAATCGTAATCGCAGCACCCGACTCGCGGACTTCTTCCAAGCTAAGTGGTCCATCGACGTGGGCAAATTTCGAGACCAACGCCTTCG
>JBGTJY010000126.1:0-8446 GCA_041744855.1 Candidatus Hydrogenedentales bacterium | reverse complement strand
TGGCGTTGCGTGGCGAGAGCAGCTCGACGCCCGTCGTCTGGGAAAACAAACTCTTCATTCAATCGGCCGTTCCCACAGGCGCGGAAGCCGCCGCACCCGCCGCCGCAGCGCCTGCCGAAGGCGGCCGCCGCCATCCGCAAGTGGGCGGGAAACCGACCGTCCCGTTCGCGTTCAACGTTGTCTGCTACGACCGCATGACCGGCGCGTTGATTTGGGAAAAGACAGCGCGCGAAGCAGTGCCGCACGAATCCCGCCACTCCACGAACACCCACGCATCCTACTCGCCCGTGACTGATGGTAAACTCGTGTGGGCCAGCTTCGGATCACGCGGACTCTACTGCTACGACCTCGACGGCAACCTGAAATGGAACCGCGACCTCATCGAAATGAAGACCCGCAACAGCTTCGGCGAAGGCAGCTCTCCGGCGATCGCGGGCGACGCGATCATTGTCCAAATGGATCACGAGGCAGGCTCGAAAATTTTCGCGTTCAACAAAGTGACCGGCGAGCCGATCTGGGAGAAAGACCGTCAGGAAATCACCTCCTGGTCGACCCCGCTCGCCGTCGAGGTCAACGGAAAAATCCAGGTCGTCACCACGGCGACCGACCGCATCCGCAGCTACGACGCGCAAACCGGCGACATCGTGTGGGAATGTGACGGCCTGACGCCGAACGCGATCCCATCGCCCGTCGCCGGATTCGGCATGGTCTATTGCACCAGCGGATTTCGCGGCTACGCGCTGAAGGCCATCGAGCTGGGTCACACGGGTGACCTCACGGGCACCGCCGCGATCAAGTGGACCGTCGACAAGGGCACGCCCTACGTTCCGTCGCCATTGCTCTACGAAGACCGCATCTATCTCACCTCCAACAATCGGCCGATCCTGTCCTGCTACGACGCGAAAACCGGCACGCCGATGTTCGTCGAACAAAGACTCGAAGGCCTCGGCGAGTTGTACGCATCGCCCGTCGGCGTGGACGGCCGCATCTACATCGCCGATCGCGACGGTAACGTCATGGTTATCAAAAAGTCTGACACGCTCGAAGTCCTCGGCGTGAATACACTCGACGACGGATTCGACGCCTCCCCGGTCGTCATCGGCGATCTGATGTACCTCAAAGGCGACAAATCCCTCTACTGCATCGCGGCCCAATAATGCGCGCCCGATCCAACGCTGAAAGGAATCGTACGTTGTTCCCGAAGTCGACATGCTTTTTCGCACTGACAATTCTCGCAGCATCGTTCGCGCAAGCCGCTTCCGTCGAGGCGAATTGGCCCATGTGGCGCGGGCCCCACGCCGACGGCGTTGCCCTTGAAGGCAACCCGCCGACGACCTGGAGCGAGACCGAAAACATCAAATGGAAAGTGAAGTTGCCCGATAGCGGCGACTGCACGCCGATCATCTGGGGCGACAAGATTTTCCTCCAGACAGCCGTCCCGACCGAGGAAGACAAGCGCACGCCTCCCCCGAAGGACGCGGGCCGCGAAATCTTCACGCCCATGCCGGCTGTCCCGTACAACTTCAACGTCATGTGCCTCTCGCGCGAGACCGGCGAAGTCATTTGGGAAAAAACGGCCACCACGGCGAAGCCGCATGAAGGCCACCATCCCGATTCCAGTTTCGCTTCCTACTCGCCCGTCACCGACGGCGAGCTGATCTGGTTCAACTTCGGTTCGCGCGGCCTCCACTGCTACGACCTCGACGGCAACCACAAATGGAGCCAGCCGCTCGTCGAAATGCTCACACTGCGCGGATTCGGCGAAGGCAGTTCCCCCGCGATCGCGGGCGACGCCGTCGTCGTGGTCGCGGACCACGAAGGCCAATCGAAAATCTTTGCGTTCAACAAAAAAACCGGCGAGCCGTTGTGGACGAAGGACCGCGATCAGAAATCGGCCTGGGCAACGCCCGTCGCGGTCCAGTTAGGCGGTCACTGGCAAGTCATCACCTCCGGCCTAACGGTGCGCGCGTACGACGCCGTCAACGGCGAGGTCGTGTGGCAATGCGACGGTCTGCTGCCGGGCTCGTTGCCGACGCCGGTCGTCGGCGAGAACATGGTGTATTGCATGACAGGATTTCAGCGCTACGCATTGATTGCGATCGAGCTGGGACACGAAGGCGACATTTCAAAAACCGCCGTGAAGTGGACGCTCGATAAGGGCACGCCGTATTGCGGTTCACCGCTGCTCTACAACGGAAAGCTCTACTTCGTCGAAGGCAACAGCTCGCGCCTCTCGTGCTACAAGGCGCTCACCGGCGAACCCGTCTTCGAACGCGAACGCCTCTCGGCTCTCAAGGACGTGTACGCCTCGCCCGTCGGCGCCGCAGGCCACGTCTACGTCGCCGATCGCAAAGGCACGACCGTCGTCCTCAAAGACGGCGATGTCCTCGAGATCGTCGCCACCAACACGCTCGACGAAGGCTTCGACGCATCACCCGTCGTCGTGGGCGACGAACTATTCCTGCGCGGCGAAAATCACCTCTACTGCATCGCGAAGAAACAATAACGATTCATAGTTCCGCCCTTGTGGTGCAGGCTTCCAGCCTGCACTCGTTTGGAGTTCCGCTTTTAAGCGGCGGTTTCGAAACGGACCCCGCCGCCTGAAGGCGGAACTCCGAACCTAGATTGGATCGCTTCACATGTTGCCACTCGTCCGAATTCTGCTACTTCTTTCCATCGCCCTACCCGCAATCGCCGACGACTGGCCCCAATGGCGCGGACCCAATCGCGACGGCGTTTGGAACGAAACCGGCATCGTCGAATCGTTCCCCTCGCCAAACATTCCGCACGTCTGGTCGGCCGAAGTATCCAACGGCTACTCGGGCCCTACAGTTGCCGACGGTCGTGTCTACGTCACCGATCGGGTCATGGAGCCGACGGAGAGCGAGCGCATCCTGTGCTTCGATGCCGCCACCGGCAAGCCGCTCTGGGAACACGCCTATACTTGCGTCTACACCAGCGTCGGCTATCCCGACGGTCCCCGCGCGTCGGTCACCGTTCACGATGGCCGCGCCTACGCGGTGGGCACGATGGGCCACCTCCGCTGCCTCGATGCGGCGACCGGCGACCTCATCTGGAATAAAGACCCTGGCACCGACTACGACGTCGCAGTTCCCATCTGGGGTATCGCATCAGCTCCGCTGATCGAAGGCGACCTCGTCATCGTTCAGCTCGGCGCGAAGCCCGACGCCTGCGTCGTCGCGCTCGATCGCAAAACCGGTGAAGAACGCTGGCGCGCCCTGGCCGACAAAGGCTCCTACTCCGCGCCCATCGTTGTCGATCGCGGTGGTAAGCGCGTGGTCATCTGTTGGACGGGCGAAAACCTCGCCGGTATCGACGCGAAAAATGGCGAGATCCTGTGGAAACACGAGATTTTGCCTGCGAAGATGATCATCAATGTCGCGACCCCGATCATCGCCGACGATCGTCTCTTCCTCACGTCCTTCTACGACGGCTCGTTCCTATTCAGGCTGAACGAAGACGGCAGCGCCCCGGAACAATTGTGGGCGCGACGCGGACGCGATGAACGCCGCACCGAGGCGCTTCACTCGACGATCAGCACGCCCGTCATCCAAGGCGACTACATCTACGGCGTCGACAGCTACGGCCAATTCCGCTGTCTCGACGCGAAGACCGGCGATCGCGTTTGGGAGGACTTGACCGCAGTGCCCGAAGAAAGATGGGCGACGATTCACATCGTGCGCAACGGCGATCGCTACTTCCTGTTCAACGACCAAGGCGAATTGATCATCGCCAAATTCTCGCCAGCCGGGCTGGAACAAATCAGCCGCGCCAAATTGATCGAACCGACGACCGGCCAACTTGATCGCGGCGCCGGCGTCAGTTGGTCCCACCCGGCCTACGCCAACAAGCACGTATTCATCCGTAACGACAACCAACTCGTGTGCGCAAGTCTGGCCCAAAAATGACCCAGCTCGCCGCGCAGTGACACGTCGCCGTGAAAGAATTCGTCGTCAAACACACCTGCGGCCACGAAGTGAAGCACCGCTTCGGCGGCCTCGAATCTGACCGGCGCGTCCGCGAGGAATGGCTGCGCGGCCAGCCCTGTCAAATCTGCTGGCAAAAGACTCAGGCCGACGCGTCGACGAATCGTAGCCGCGATCTCGGCCTGCCCGCGCTCGATGGCGAGCCCGACGATATCGCCTGGGCCGAAGTGATCCGCCAAAAGGCCATCGCCCACAACGCGGACTTTTGCAAACGCGTAACCATGAACGCGCCAAACGAAACCAATCCCGATCCCGCCAAGACCGCCGCCCAAACCGCCGCGAGTGCAGCCTTACATGACCTCCAATCCCACACCAGTGCCGCATGGTGGATCGAAAACCGGTTCGAAGTGCTCAACTTCGTCCGCCGCGCCGCGGTCAAAGCGGTCACACCCATCCTGGAAGAGTAGGGATTCAAACGTCGCAAACGTAGCGGCGGGTTTCCACCCGCCGTGGACTTAACCCGCGCTCTGAATTAGCACCGTCTCGGCCCACCGTCGTTCTTCCCTCTTCCCGCCGCCCTCCTGCGCCTGCTACTCTTTTGGCGCAACCGAACCGGAGTACTCATGCACCATTCCGCATTTCTGAACGAGATCGTCATCATTTTCGGCACCGCGCTAGTCGCGACGTGGATGTTTCGCGTGGTCCGCGCGCCGTCCATCATCGGGTTCATCTTCACGGGCATTGTCATTGGCCCTCCTGGGTTAGGCCTGATACATCACGAGAGCGTTCAGCAGTTTGCCGAGTTGGGTTTGGTGCTCTTGCTCTTCACAATCGGCCTCGAGCTTTCGCCCAAACCGCTGCTGCACATGGGCAAGAGCTTGTTTATCGCGTCGTTCATGCAAATCGGACTAACCGCGCTGTTGGCGACGGCCGTGACGTGGCTCGTGTTCGGCGCAGGCCCCCTCTCCGCCGCCATCATCGGTGTTGCGGTCGCGTTGAGCAGCACGGCAATCGTCCTGAAAATTCTCAGCGATCAGCGCGAGACGGATACGCTCCGCGGGCGCATCACGACCGGCATGTTGTTGGTCCAGGACGTCGTCGTGATTGTCCTGATGTTGTTTCTTCCGCTTCTGGCCTCGGGCAGCGAGAACGGCGAAGGCAACTCCGCCGTGCTCAAGTTCGTCTATGGCATGATCGGATTGCTCGTCGTCGTCGTCCTCGGCCGGCGCATCCTGCCGCTGCTGCTCGAGCACGTAGTCCGGCCCGGCGGCGGAGAACACGTCACGCTGTTCGCCGTCGTCATGGCGTTCGGCGGCGCGGCCCTGGCGGGACTCGTCGATTGGTCGCTCCCGCTGGGCGCGTGCATCGCTGGTTTGTTGCTCTCCGCGGCCGACGAGCGTCATCAAATCGTCGCGGATATCCTTCCGTTTCGCGACGTGTTCAACGCCCTCTTTTTCATCTCGCTGGGCATGTTCGTGAAGACGGACGTGATCGTCGAAAATGCGCTCGTCCTCGCGCTGCTCGTTGTGATCACGGTCGTGGGCAAAGCCATGATCACGGCATTGAGCGTGCGCGCCGGGGCATGGCCGCTGCGGCCCGCCATTCAGGCAGGCATCGGCCTCTGCACGGTCAGCGAATTCGGCTATGTGCTCGCGAGCCAGGCCGATAAGCTGGGAATACTCGATACCGGCCTCCTCGACAAGTTGACCGTGTTCGCTTTGGGCACGATGGCCGCGGGCGCGCTCATGGTGCCGTACACCGACCTTCTGACGAACCGGCTGCTCCGTATCATTCCGCAGAAACAATCGATTTTCGATCTCGACGACGACGCACACCCCCATCTCAAAAATCACATTATCATCGTGGGATACGGCGTCAATGGCCACAATCTCGCTCGCGTGTTTCAATCGACCCATCTTCCCTACTGCATCGTGGAAATGAGTCCGCGTCTCGCCAAGGAGGCAAAGGAGCAAGGCGCCGAAGTGCTCCTCGGCGATGCTTCGCGGATGGCCATCCTGCGGGAAGCGGGGCTCGAGGACGCCCGCGCCCTCGTCGTGGCGATCAACGATCCCGGCGCCACCTCGCGCATCGTGGCCAGGGCAAGGGATGGACGCGAAGATTTGTTCATTCTGGCGCGAACGCGATTCGTTTTCGAAATCGATCGCCTGTACACCTCGGGCGCCAATCTCGTCATCCCCGAGGAATTCGAAACGTCGATCGAAATCGCCGCGCACGTGCTCAAGAAACTGAGCGTCCCCGACAACGTCGTCGAGGGACAAGTCGCCGCGATCCGAGCGGGTGGATACGGCATGCTGCGCGGAAAGCCGACCGATCGCAAAGTAGCGTCAGATATTATGGCCGTGCTGCAGTCGACCGTGACGCGAACGCACTACGTCGCGGAGGACGCCTTCGCCGCGGGAAAAACCCTGGCGGAGTTAGACTTGCGCGCGGCCTCCGGCGTGACGGTCATCGCCATCGTGCGCAACGGCACGCCCACCACGAATCCCGATGCCGACCACCGTATCGAGCCCGATGATGTGCTCGTCTTGGTGGGCGCACACGCGCAATTGGAAGCAGCCCGAAAACTGCTCAACCAAAGCCCGTAATCGTCGGTTCCCGTAACCGGGGGAGCGGTGCCGATTATCGTTGAACGCCCGGCGCGTGGGACACTTCCGGCGCCATCCACAATGGCGCGGCGTTGTGCACCTGGTACCAATACGCCACGCTTTCATACTGAAGGCCGGGCTGGTTGTTGCCGTTCCCGTGCTCCAGATCAAAAGTGAGACTCGATGAGAACGGTACGACGTCGGTCACGAACGTCCGCGTGGCGCCAATCCTCGTTGGCACCGATCCCACTTTCACGGTGCAAGCGTGCGTGGCGGCCGAATAGGGACCCGAGGCGAAGTACCCGCCGCTGTTGAAGAAGCTGTCCGTCGCGGTCCCGTGAAAATCGGAAGCCGGGCGCCCATCGACTGAAATCATGTCGTCGCCTTCGAGAAACTTCAGATCCGCTGCGCCGGAAACACCAATCGACGCGCCGGCGAAATGCCCAGCGCCCGAAAGTTCCGCCAAGCGATAGGCTTGACCATCGACCACCGTTGCGCTGTTGTACCGCGCGAAGAAATATTGCTGGTTGTGCACGTCGCCCGGGCGCCAGGTGATGTTGTATTTGAAGTCGGCCATCGTATCGGCAGTGTTGATCACCCGAATTTCAGCGTACTCACGAAACGGCATCGGATAGCGGCACCACATGCGCCCGTCCACATTCCCCACGACCACGCCGTTGTGATTCGCGGCCGCCGTCGCCGTGCGCCCGAAGAAATCACCCACCGGCGCCAACACGCCCGGATCGCTTTGTCCATCAAAATAAACCGCAATCCAAATATTGTCGGTAAACGCAGGATCGAATGAATCGAGAATAAACTCGATCTCGGTGATCACGCCGGGCCCTTCGATCGGATATACGAGCGAGTTCGAATTCGGCCACACTTTCCCGCCCGATTTATGCAACTCCTCGGTGTCCAGATCGTGACGCCGCACGCCAAGAGAAGTCCATGCATCGTTCCAATTCCGGAAGTATTTGAGGTCGTCCTTGTTGAGCGTCAACTCAAACGACTTGATCAGCGTCGTCGCGGGAAATGAAGCATGCGTCACCTGGTAGTTGAGCGTCTCGCCTTCGCCCATCATCACGATGCGGCAGCGTTCCTTAAACGGGATGGGAACATAAGAGTAGAACCCGCCGCTGCCCGCCCCTGTGAAGGGTGGCGAGAGAAGCGCAAAGCTCGGGCTGAACAACTCGAGTTCGCCCGAAAAAATCTCATGGAACTGCCGCGCGGTGATGGGATGCTGCATATCGTCGATGAAAACCAGCAGCGTCCCTGTGGGGTTCTCGACGTAGACCCGCAGTATCGCGCCCGGTCCGCTGATGTCGGCAAGCACCCGGCCGTTCCCAAAGGTCTCGTGGGCATACGCGTTGTCGTTCGCCCCGCCGGTCCGGTCATAACTGGATACCTGGTGCACCGTGTAGCTCCGGGGGTACGGCAATGACTCCAGCTTCCCGTCAATACCGGCATCCTCCAGCGCCTGAGTCCAACCGGCTTCCTCGTCCGCATAAGCGACGAATTCGCCCAGGGAAACAAACCCCCCGGCAAAACAAAGGCAGGTAAAGTAAAGACACACGAACCAAAGCCGAGTGGCGTGGCTGGACAGGGCAGTCCGATTGCGAAGCATGAGAAAGGTCCCCCGTATTTTACTCGCTTCTTGTCAAGAATTTTATCAGAGTTGAGGGACGGTAACAACTATTTTTATAGAGAATCCGGTGGCTTCCCCGCAGATTCGTCCCCAATCACAGCGTCAGGGATGTTTTCGCCGTGAAGTAACCGGTCCGCGACAACCTTGCTCCCGAGTTTCAAAACCTTGTTGAGTGCCTCAAGCTGTGTTGCGCCATACACCATAACTCCAGGCATATCAGTTATTTCGGCAATCCACCGGCCGTCGGT
>JBGTJY010000125.1:0-10026 GCA_041744855.1 Candidatus Hydrogenedentales bacterium | reverse complement strand
GCACAGGCGCTTCTGGAAACCAACGACGCCGTCCGTGCGGAGTGTGCCCGCGGCATCAAGCACCTCCTCATCGACGAGTTTCAAGACACCGATCGCGGCCAATTGCAAATCGCGCGACTGCTCAGGCGAGACGACGGCCGCCCCGGCGCGGAGCTGTTCATCGTCGGCGACGCGAAGCAATCGATCTACAACTTCCGCGGCGCGGAGATTCAGGTATTCAGCGAAGCCAGCCGCGAGGCGCAGGACGTAATCCCGCTTCACACAAACTTTCGCGCACTGCCCGACGCCCTCCGTTTTATCAACGACTTCTTCGCGCAAAACCTCGCGCTCGAAACCGAGCACGTCCAGTTCAAGCCCCTCGAGCCGCACCGCGATCCTGTCAACGAACCCCGCATCGAATTCCTCGTTCCCGCTACGGATGAAAAAGCCGACGCCGACACGAAACGCCGCGCCGAGGCCGAACTCATCGCCGGTCGCATCGCCGCGCTGTGTGGCGGCACTCACGCTGCGCAAATCGTCGATCCCGCATCCGGCGAACTTCGGCCCGCTCGTTACGGCGACGCCGCAATCCTCTTCCGCGCCAGCACAAACCTGCACATCTACGAGGAGCAACTGCGACGCTACGGCGTCCCCTACCAAGTCATCACCGGCGGCGGGTTCTACGAGCGCCAGGAAGTGCTCGACATCTCAAACCTCCTCAAGGTCCTCCACGATCGCACGAACGCGATGGCCCTGCTGGGTTTCCTGCGCAGCCCAATCGTCGCGCTCACGGATTCCTCTATCTTCGCGCTCGCGCAAACCGCGCCGCTCGCACAAGCCTTCTGGTCGAACGCCACGCTGGAAAACCCAGATCAGAACGGTCGGCTAAGTCGCGCACGCGCACTGATTCGCGAGCTCGACGCGCATCTAGATCGCCCCCTGCCTGAATTGCTGCGCGCCGTGCTTCGCCTCACGAACTACGAGTCCATCCTGCTTGCAGGTCCGCACGGCGTACAACGCGCGGGCAACCTCCGCAAGATGCTCGATCTCGCGTCCCAGTTCCGCACCCTCGGCGCGCCATCGCTCCCCGACTTCATTCAATATCTCGACGAGGCCGGCGCGCATCGCTTCAGCGAGGGCGATGCGCCGCTGTTCATGGGCGACGCGGGCGCAGTGACGCTCCTCACGATCCACAAAGCAAAGGGCCTCGAATTCCCCATCGTCGCCGTCGCCGATCTCGGTCAAGGCCGCCGTGCCCCCGACAGCACGCATCACGTACGCGTGCACAAAAGGCTTGGTCTCGCCGCATCGTTCGTCGGGCCCGACGGCGAACGCCGACCGCCCCCGATCTACGACGCCATCAAGCGCGCGCAATCGGCCGAGGACGAATCGGAAAACGCCCGCATACTCTACGTCGCAATGACGCGCGCCCGCGATTGGCTGTTGCTCGGTTGCGCCGCGGGCAACGATTCGAGCTGGTCCGCCGCGCTCGACGCCGCCTACGGAATCGCATCGCAACCCCACGGCGCGGTGATTGCCCGCGACGGTTGGTCCGGCACAGTTCATTCTGAAGTTCCGCCACCCAATTCCGAGTTCAGCCGCCAACGTCACGAGAAAGCTACTGACGTCGATTCGACAATTCCCATAACTCTCCTACTTCCCATAACTCCCAACACGATTCGCAAGAGCATTTCCGTCTCCGCGCTCCTCGATCGCATGCGCCCCACAACGCCTCACGCGTGGTCACGGTCGACCCACGCGATCGATCCACGTATCCGCGGCGACATCATCCACCGCTACTTTCAACAATGGAATTTTCCGAACGACAGTCCGCCGGAAATCGCGCGATTCCTGCGGGAAACGTTGCCCGATCGCAACGCACACTCCGCTCTCGAACACGATCTAGTCGCCATTGCGGATCGTTTCATGCGCTCGTCCCTCTTTGCCAATTTCGCGAGCGCGGGTCCAATCCAAAAAGAAATCCCGTTTCTTTTCCGGCTCGACAATCGTGTCGTCAGCGGCACAATCGATCTGCTGATTCGCGAATCAATTGCGATCGACTATAAGACCGGCCAACCCAACGAGGAACTTTCCGGCCGCTACGAAGATCAACTCCGCATCTACGCGGCCGCGCTCAGGGCCATCTCAGGCCAAACCAGCATCGCGGGCCAAACGTCCCTCGCCGCAACGCTATACTACGTCGACACCGGCGAGGCGCGGAGCGTTGACACCTCTCCCGATGCAATCGCCGACACGCTGGCGCGAGCCCGAAATGCTCTCCACTCTCCTGATCAAACATAGAATGTTGCGACGCCTCGCCGCTGTCCTGATTCTCATAACCATCTCCCCGCGCGTAGACGCAATTACCCTCGAGAGTCTGCCGTTCAGAGTTCACATCACCGAAGGTGGCGAAACACTCGGCGAAGATACGCTCGAAATCCTCCAAGAATCGCTGAGGAAATTCTCCCCCCGTCTTCCCGCGGGCGACCAGCAAATTGATATTTATGTCGCCCAAACGATCGATGAATTCCGCTCGCTCGGCGCCCCGCCCGGCATGCGCCGTGTCGAGGGTTTCGCGAAATCCTCGGAAGGCCGAATCGTCATGAAAGCCCCCGCGCTCATGCAGCCCGGCGCGTCCTACCCCGCCGTCCTGCGCCACGAACTCCTCCACGTGCTCCTCGCGCGAAACACGAACCCCGCCAACTTGCCGCGATGGCTCAACGAAGGCATCGCCATGATGGTCTCCGGGGAATTTCGATGGGCCAGCGCGTTCCGGGTCGCCAATTCGTACCTACGCGGAAACGTCATCGATTACAACGCGCTCGAGTTCGCGTTCGCGGCGCCTGGTAGCGAGGAGGAGTTCGGCGACGCCTACGCGCAAAGCCTCTCGATGGCCAAATTCCTGCGCGACGAACTCGGTGAGGAATCTTTTTGGGACCTCATCGACGACCTCAAACAGCGTCCCTTCGACGAAGCCCTGCACGGCCGACTCGGCAAAACGCCGGGACAATTCTTCGACGAGTGGCGCGCGTCGCTGTGGATGATCGCCGTCGTCTCGTCGCTCGTGTCCGGATTCGGCATTTTTCAGTTCGCGGCGATCCTCGCCATCGTCGCGTACGTCCGCAAACGGCGACGCGGAAAACGCGTGCTCAGCGCGTGGGCAATCGAGGAAGCGGAAGACGACGGAATGATCTTCGCACGACAACTCGAAGATCAGGAAGGACCCTATCCGTGGGAAGAAGATTCGGACGACGAGTACCGTCCGTAGCGGGGCCTACACGACGGTAAATTCGGAGACGACCTGCATCGTCGCGCCGACGGCCATGCAAATCACGCCAATCATCAACGCGGCGCCGTAGATGGCGATGACGACCTGACCGTACTTCTTCAGCGTCAAGTCCCACCCGTTCGTAAGCGGAAGCGCGCCGAGTATCGTCAGCGGAATGGCAAGCGTCGTAGCACCGAGTAGCATGACGATCTGATATCGCGGCAGCCAAACCCACGCATCCGCCAAGAGTTGCTTGTCGAGAAATCGCTCGAACATCAACGCGCCAATCCATTGCACGCCCCATCCAATCGCAAACAAAATCGCAATCCAAGCCAGTGCGCCCAAGACTGCGACGACAACGCGGCTGCCGTTCGGTCCCTCATCGCCCGCGTCCCTGCCCGCGAGCACCTGCGCGAAATACACGCCGATATAAATCCACAACGCGATCGGCCACGTCACAAGGCCAAGCACGAAGAAAAGTCCCCGCACCGCGCCGACCGCCACGCCTGTCTCCGCGGCGAGCACCGCGCACACTCCCAACCACCGCGATTCGGCAATCTCGTTGCGCCGTGCGCGTTTCCGCCGTCGAATCGTTCCCGCAGCCGGCGGCGCATCCACGGCCCGCGGTTCGATCGGTCCGACGAAAGACTCCGGTCCTTTGTCGTCCGCGAACGGATCGGCCGTGTCCGGCTCCTTCGCCTTCGCGCCGCGCTCCGAGGGCTTGCGCTCCGAAGTTTTGCGCTCCGAAGTTTTGCGCCCCGAAGTTTTGCGCTCCAGGTGCTCGCGCCGTGAACGCAACAACGCGCGCGCGACCACCTCGTCCTCATGCGCGCCCGACCCCAGCGATTTCAATTCGCGCTGCATCCGCGCGCGAAGTTCGGTCAGCGATTCCTCCCGCTCCGCGGGCGGCAATTCCTTCATGCCTTCCGCCGTCTTCTTCAAAAAAGCGGAAACCATCTGTTCCTGACGCGATGTGAGACGTGGGCTACTCAATGCGGCGAATCCCGGTTGGTCGTACTGACCGAGAAAATGTAACGCCCAAATCCGCGTCAGTCAATGCCCGCCCCGCTACCACGAATTTTTCCGCACGCATTTCTACACATTCGATCCTCCTCCGGGAGGGACGCGTTACAGGTGCGGCCGACGCCGGATGGCAACCCCCCGGTTGCGCCGATCCGCGATCCTTTGCTATATTGCCCCGGTTGTCCGCAGCGCCGTCGCAAGTGCCTCGCTAAGATCCATACAGCGAATCGTCGCAGCGGCGCCCTCCCCTGGGTTGCGGCGTCCAACTTCCCGATTGATCGAATGTCCCGCCGGGCCTATTTGTGCCCGGCCTTCGGAGTGAAGAGCCAAGTGAGTATGACAAGTGAGTGAACGTACGTTTGTGATGGTGAAGCCCGACGGCGTGGGCCGCCGCATCTGCGGCGAAATCATCCGCCGCTACGAATCCAAGGGCCTCAAGCTGGTTGGCCTCAAGATGCAAGTCCTTACGGAGAAGAAGGCCGGCGAACACTACGCCGAACACGCGCAAAAACCCTTCTTCCCCGAACTCGTTTCGTTCATCACGTCCGGCCCGACCGTGCAGATGGTCTGGGAAGGGACGAACGCCGTCGAAGTGGTGCGCAAAATGAACGGCGCAACCAACGCAATCAAGGCCGAGCCCGGCACCATCCGCGGCGATCTCGGCCTCAGCATGCAAAACAACGTGGTGCACGCCTCGGATTCACCCGAGACCGCCACGCGCGAAATCGCAATTTATTTTTCCAAACAAGAGCTCTGGGACTATGCAATGCCGGATCAACACTGGCTGCAGTAATCCCGGGTTCAAAAACGTATCAAGGCCGCCACGACGCGGCCCAACTTAGGAGTGGCTACCTTGGCTGGTGGTAGAAAAGTGCGCCGCGCGAAAATCGCTAAACACAAGCGGAAGAAAAAGCGTCGCGCGAATCGTCACAAAAACAAATAGCGCTACACGCCAGGTAGCCCGGCCCCGATCAGGGGGCCGGGCGATCGCGGCAACGGCTAGCTTGCAGCGAATGCTAGCTTGCAGCAAATGCTAGCTTGCAGCAAATGCTTGCGCGTTCAATTTCGCTCTCAAACTATAGAAAGGCTTCCCATGGCGAACGATGAGAAAAAAATCTTCATCGACGAAGACTGGAAGTCCCAGGTCGAGCGCGAAAAAACCATGGCCGCGCAACCACCCGCCGCACCCGCCCCTGCGCCCACAGGCGAAGCGCCGCTCGAGGACGACCTAACGCTCTTCGAAGGCCTGGTCTCCGGCCTCAGCGCGCAAGCGCTCTACGCGCTCGGACTCGTCGCCCAAGAAGATCAACAACAGGTCATGGTCGACCTGGGCATGGCGCAACACCTCATCGAAACCCTTGGCATGCTCAAGGAAAAAACCGCGGGCAATCTCAGCCCCCGCGAATCCGACGACCTAACCCAAGCGCTAGGTGAACTCCAGCGCGCGTTCGCCGTCCGAGTCCAGCAAGTCCAACAAGCCCAAACCCAACAGCCCCCACCCAACATTTCGCTGCGGTAGATCAGCCGTCTCGCGCCATCAACGTTGGTCCGCGCACGTCCGTGTCGTCAGTGTCCGTCCGTGTTGGTCCGTGTCAGTCCGTGCCTGTCCGTGAAGGTCCGGCTTCCTCGTCAGAGCCCCGTCTTCCCCCGAGCCACCTCCGCATCCAAATGGATCAACGACCCCGTAGTCTGTCGCTGCCCCTGATACTTCCCCCGATACGGATGCTCCACCGCCCGATCGGCCCGTGCCAACACAAGCTGACAAATCCGCCGCCCCGCCTCGATCCGCATCGGCGCATTGTTCGCGTTATACAGCTCGAGCGTGATCGCGCCCGAAAATCCCGGGTCCACCCACCCCGCATTTTGGATAAATAACCCGAGCCGCCCAACCGAACTCCGCCCCTCCACGAACGCCGTCAAATCGTTCGGCAACGTCACGACTTCCATCGTCGTCGCCAACACGAAACCCCGCGTCGGTATCACAAACGACTCCGCCGTCACCGACTCATACTCCGGCGGCTCCGACATCGAACACATCCCATTCGAAGCCCGCGGGGTCAGGAAAGTATTGCCAAGCCGCAAATCCACCGAAGCCGGCTCAATCTGCCGCGGATCCAAAGGCTCGATCCGCAACTCCCCCGTCCCCAACATGTACTTAATAGTATGGTCTGACAATATCACCGGGAAAACCTCCACAACCCCGCCGCATTCCGCTTGCAACCCCCCGATCACGCAACCTCGTGCTCGTAATCGTAATCGTAATCGTAATCGAAAACCCAACGCACCCAATCGGCATCCCATCCACTTCTTGGCGAACTTCGCCGTTTACGCGCCGGGCCCGGAGTAGCGCGAAGTGAAAAGCCTTGAAAACTAAGGCAAATTCGCGAGTTCACCCACTGGCATGCGCATTGCCCTTAGAGCTTCTAACAAAACCCGTCATTGCGAGGCCGCGCGCCCGAGTGTTTTGCCGACACCAACTCTGGCATTGCGCGCGGCCGTGGCAATCTCGATTTTGGGGCGGTTTTTTTTGAGGCTCTTATAACTTTTGTAGGCATGGAAGCGTCTTATGAACACCATGGAATCCACCAAGCAGCGGCCAGAGTCCCGGTTCGCCCACTATCCTTTCGACCTGCGGCATGCCTTGCTGAAGCGCGCGGCCGGCATCCGCTTCGCGGGTCGCGCGGACTATTGGCAGGCGCCCGACGCGCAAGGCGACGCATACGTGTGCAACATGGCGGGCGGCCAGTTGCTGCTTAAGCTCGCGGATTTCGTCGAGCCGGGGAAGCGCATTTATGTGCAGCTTCACTGTCTGACGTATCGCGGTGTGCCGTTCGAAATGACGGGCGTCGTGTTGTGGTGCCGGCAGAATCACGGCGGGAAAGGACTCTTGGCTATCGCGACCTTGATCGATGACACGTCCCGCGAGAAATCCGCGTCGAAGGCGCTCGCGGAGCCGTCTCACGCCTCGACGCCGTAACTTGCAAGGTTCGGAGTTCCGCGTTCATGCGACGGGGGACGTAGCTGAAACTGAGGCCTCGCGCAAGCCCGCGCCGCATGAATGCGGAACTCCAAACCTCGGTCACACCAGCGCGAGTTGGTCGTCGAGATACATGCGTAGCCGGGCTTCGATCCGCGCGACTTCGAGTACATCCATCAGCGAAACGCGCACGCGGGCGGAATCGCGCATGCCTTTGAGGTAGTGGGTGTAGTACTTCCGAAAGGTGGTGACGCCGCGCCGTTCGCCGCGATAGGCCACGTTGTCCCCCAGGTGGCGGATGCACATTTCGATGCGCTCTTCGATGGAGGGTTCGGGCGGCATTTCGCCGGTCGCCAGAAAATCCTTCGCGCGTTGAAACACCCACGGGCTCTCGATGGCGCCGCGGCCGATCATGGCGCCGTCGCAGCCCAGGGCGAACACGGCTTCGATTTCGTCCGGGCCGAGGATGTCGCCGTTCGCGATTAGAGGCAGTTCCGGCGCGGCCTCTTTGATGCGCGGCAGCCACGACCAGTCCGCCGATCCGCTGTATCCCTGTTTGCGCGTGCGGCAATGGACCGTCAACGCGGCGACCCCGTTGTCGCGGAGCATGCGGGCGACATCGAGAATGACGATGCTGTCCTCATCCCAGCCCAGGCGCGTCTTGACCGTCACAGGGAGTTTGGTGCCGCGCTGGACCGATTGCACGACCGATTCGAACTTTTTAATGTCGCGCAAGAGCCCAGCGCCGTCGCCGCGCATGGCAATCTTCTTGACCCAGCACCCGCAGTTGATGTCGAGGAAGTTCGGGCCCATGCCTTCGGCGATGGCGGCGGCACGTTCGAGGGATTCGCCGTTGCTGCCGTAAAGCTGAATCGCGACCGGACGTTCGGCTTCCGTCACGCGAATCTTGTCGACCGCACGCCGGACGTCCCGCGTAAGCGCCTCGCAATTGGTGAATTCAGTGTAAACGATATCCGCGCCCAACTCTTTGCAAATGAGCCGGAACGGAATGTCGGACACATCCTCCATGGGCGCGAGGGCGAGGGGGTGATCGAAAATAAGCGAACCAATGGAGAACATCAAAGTTTCAAGCCTTTTTACACGGAGATATATCAAAGGATAGCACGGCCCGTGTCTCCTCTAACGGTTATTATGCGAATATTCAAAAAAAGACTGGCATTCACTAGGAACCTGTGATAGTTTGGAGTCGGGCAAGCTAGGCCTTCCGAGGGCACCAATGTGGGCACGTGACTGCAGCGCGCCAGTGCGGGTCCACGAAAAAATGACTGCGGACGTTCCGCCGTTCTTATTCATCCATTTCGATTGAGCGCGCGAGAGGAGTACGGTACATGGGAAGAGCAATCGTAAGTAGGAAGGCAAGGGGCTTCACGCTGATCGAACTGCTGGTGGTGATCGCGATCATCGGCATTTTAGCGGCGATCCTCCTGCCGGCGTTGGCCCGTGCGCGCGAGGCCGCCAGGCGCGCAAGCTGCGCCAACAACCTCAAGCAAATGGGCTTGGCGCTGAAGATGTACGCCGGTGAGTCGAAGGGCGAGAAGTACGCACGGTTCGCCTACTACTACGAGGAGGAGGTCGACTGCGACGATCCGGCCTACCCGCTCGACGGCGAGGGCCCGGAGACGCTCAACATCTTTTTCATGTTCAGCCCGGACGACATGTATCCCGAATACCTGCCGGATATGGCAGTCCTTGTCTGTCCTTCCGACGCCGGATTCAGCGAAGCTGATCTCGTCAATCCCACCACCGGCCTCATCGACATTTATCGGAAGTGCGACCAAAGCGGCCGCGGCTGGAACCAAACGCACGGCAGTTACGCCTACATTGGTCATTTGCTCGATAAAATGGGTCCGATGGATCCAGTGGCTAATTATGCGACGCTTGGCGTGCTCGCCATCGTGTGCGCGGACAACGTCGCCGACGGACAAAATATTACCGACCTGTCCGTCCAGTTCGCGGCTTGGGGTGACATTCTCGCCACTCGTGCCCTCGCCAATCCGACGGGATTTATTTCGTCGATTGACGATGATTGGGACGTTGGTGACATGGACGGGGCTGAAGGACCCAATTTTGACGCTCCCGCAGCGGCCGGTAGTACATTCATCGGCAACGGCAATTCGAACACGCTCTTCCGCCTGCGTGAAGGCGTGGAGCGCTACATGATCACCGACATCAACAACGCCGGCTCTGGATACCAAGGCCAGAGCGAAGTTCCGATCATGTGGGACCAAGGCTCATTGTTCGTCGAAGGTTATAACCACGTTCCGGGTGGCTCGAACGTTCTGTACCTTGATGGTCACGTCGATTTCATCAAATATCCCGGAAAGGCCCCGGTAACTCCGACCGCCATGGCGATTACGGCCTGCGTGCAGGACTAGTCAGTCAGCCGTTATAAAGATCACGCGTTTAATTCGGTCGTCCCGGGTAACCCAACGCGGTTGCCCGGGACTCGTTCTTTTGGGGCCGCTCGTTTGCGCATAATCCTGCTCCACTACGGGAGCACTCTCGGGGCCCATGACCAAACTTAGCGTGAATCTGAACAAGGTCGCGTTACTGCGCAATCAACGCGACCTGGATCTGCCCAACGTTCTCGATGCGGCGCGGATATGTGTCGCGGCGGGGTGTCACGGGATCACCGTGCATCCGCGGCCCGACGAGCGCCACATTCGAAGGACCGACGTGTATGCGCTTGCGCAGCTTGAGGCGTTGGAACGAGGCGTCGAGTTCAACATCGAGGGAAATCCGACGCCGGAGTTCCTGG
>JBGTJY010000124.1:0-1601 GCA_041744855.1 Candidatus Hydrogenedentales bacterium | reverse complement strand
CTGGTGCGAGGATGAGATGCTGCCGGTGTTGCGGGCGCGGGTTCAGGAATTGATGTAGTGGGCGATGTGGACCCAGTGGACGTGGACGAGTTGCGACGCGCGATCGCTGCAACGTGGAATGTTGAGGCCGCGGGAACGGACTGGACTCGAATGCTTCAAGCGCTCACCGAGCGTGTCGCGTATTTGATGGCGCATGAATATCGCCGGCTTGTGACGGCGATGTACACGTTGGACGTTTCCGAGGAGCGTTTCAATGCGGCGCTGGGGAGTCTGAATCCCGCGCGGGAAATCGCGAAGCTGATTCTGGAGAGGGAACGGGAGAAGATCGTTTCGCGGGCGGCTCACGAACGAGCGCGAAAAAATGCACCACAGATAGACACAGATATCCACCGATGAACACGGATGTCAGAAAAAATCTGTGTCCATCTGAGGTCATCTGGGTTAATCGGTGGTTAATTCTTTCCTTCGAGCATGCGGAGGGCCATGTCTCGGACTTGGACTGCTGTTGCCGGGCCTTGGGACATGGTTTCTTCGTAGTAGTCGTCGCGGAAATCGTAGGGCGGGACCATGTAGCCGATTTGGTCGTTGGCGAGGCCGATGAGCATGCGCGGAAAGCCGTTCATACGCTCGAGGATTTCGAAGCTGACTTCGGGCAGGAGTTCGCCGGGTAGCGTGATGAACTGCGCTTCGCCAAGTTGCACGTAGGTCATGTCGGTGACGACGCGTCCGCGGGCGAGACTGCGCAGGCCGGATTCGTAGAGCGGTTTGAATTCGGGATTCGACATCGGGATGTAGAGCGGGTGCTGCGCGGCGGAGAAGGCGAAGGTCGCGGGGGGTTGGGCGCTTGCTTCGAGTTCCTTCACGATTTCGGCGAGGCGCAGGCCCATTTTCTCGGAGGACTCGTGCGTGCGTTCTTCGTTGTCGCCGCTGATCATGCCGCCGAGCGCGCCGTTGAGGAAGACGGGTTGACCGCCGCCGTTGGCCTTGATTTGCGTGCACATGTAGCCGGGGAAATCGGCGCTGATGTCGCGGGCGCCGGCGTTGAGCGATTCGACGTGACACGCGAAGTGGACGATGGTCGTGATGACTTTGCCGTCCGCGTCGAGCGCCTGGAGCATCGACATCGTCGGGTCGAGTAGGCCGGGGTTGCGCGCGTTGCGGAATAGGCCTTGCACGCGAATGCCATCCATCGGGAGTTCTTTGGAGGCGACCCGCAGAGACGCGACGGGTTGCATTTTCGCGAGCGCGTCTTCGAGTCCGGCTTTGACGCGGGCTTGGATGTACTTGATGTACTCCGCCGGGAAGTGACCGTAAACGCCGATGGTGTCGGGCGCGGCGTGGTTGTGCGACATGCCGAAGATCATGTGGTCGATGCCGAGGCCGCGGGCGGCGTCGCGCATGGGCATGATTTGGTTGAAGCCCATGCCGAAGAGATCGGCGCCGACGAGCGCGACCGTGAGGTCGTCTTTTTCGAACACGGCGATGCGCGCGAAGAGGTCGTCGTGGACTTTGTAGGGCTGCGCGAGCCAGTCCGCGCCAGTCGGCGTGATGGCGATTTCGGATACGCCGACGCGCAGGCCCGCGACGGATGCGGGTTGCGC
>JBGTJY010000123.1:0-1586 GCA_041744855.1 Candidatus Hydrogenedentales bacterium | reverse complement strand
CGGAATCGCGATTGGCTTTTTCGGCGGCGGACCCAAGGTCGCGGTCGTCCTCGTCACCTACATCGCCGCGAATCTCCTTTATTCGTATGCGTTGAAATACATCGTCATTCTCGACGTGGGTTTCATCGCGGTCGGATTTATTCTGCGCATTCTCGCGGGCGCTTTCGCCACCGAGGTCGAGGCTTCGTATTGGCTCATCCTTTGCACGTTGAATGTTTCGCTTTTCCTCGGCTTCGCGAAACGGCGCGGCGAAGTGGTCGCGCTTGGCGAAGGCGCGCAGAGCCACCGGGAAGTGCTCGAACACTACAGCACGAGTTTTCTCGACCAGATGATGAGCGTCGTGACGACCTCCACGATTGTCTGTTACATCCTGTACGCCGTCGATAGCCGGACCCATGACGCGTTTGGTTCGCGCGCGCTGGTGATGACCGTCCCGTTCGTCATGTACGGCATTTTTCGTTACCTCTATCTCACGTATCAGCGCGGCGAAGGCGGCAGCCCGACACGCGCGATCTTGATGGACCCGATATTCCTGATCAATGGCGTCCTGTGGGCCATCGCCTGCGTGGTCGCCATCTACTGGGGTCCTGAAATTCGGCAGATCATTTATTAGTTTCTGAGGCGTTCTTTTTGAACCATCCGTACAAAACGCAATCCGTATCGGGCTGGGGACGGTATCCGGTCGAGGAATGCCGCGTCTATCGCCCGGAGAAGCTCAAGTCCATCGGCGAAATTCTATTGAACGGGGATTGCAGCAGCTATCTCCCGCGCGGCATGGGGCGCAGCTATGGCGATACGGCGATTAATGGCGGCGGCGGACTCATCTCGTGTCTGCGGCTCAACCGTATGCTCGACTTCGATGCCGAAACCGGCGTGCTCCACTGCGAAGCCGGCGTTACTTTCGCCGACATCATCGAGACGTTTTTGCCGCGCGGATTCTTCGTTCCCGTCACGCCCGGCACGAAACTCATCACGGTGGGCGGCGCGATTGCCAATGACGTGCATGGAAAAAATCATCACCGAGACGGCTCGTTCGGAAATTCGGTGATCGATTTCGCGCTGCTCCTTCCGAGCGGCGAAGTGCTCAGCTGCTCGCGAACTGAAAACGCGCCGCTGTTCTGGGCCACGATCGGCGGAATCGGATTGACCGGTGTCGTTCTCTCCGCGAGAATCCGTTTGCAGCGCGTTACGAGCGGATTTATTAAAGTCGATTACGTCAAGACGAAAGACCTCGACGGTGTGCTCGACGCGATCCATAGCTCCGAGGACCAGTATCAGTATTCGATGGCGTGGGTCGACGTGCTCGCGAAAGGCGGCAGCCTGGGCCGTTCGATTTTGATGAGCGGTAACCACGCCAAGCCCGATGACTTGCCGCGCTCTAAGCCCGACCCCTTCGCGATCGCGACGCGCTTCAAGCCGACGTTACCCATCGATTTGCCGACCTTCGCGTTGAATCCGCTGAGCATCAAGGCCTTCAACACGGCGCTCTACAACTTCGGGCCGGGCGGCAAGGGCAAAATCATCGACTACGACACCTATTTCTTCCCGCTCGATTTCATCTATCACTGGAATCGGCTGTACGGCAA
>JBGTJY010000122.1:0-4128 GCA_041744855.1 Candidatus Hydrogenedentales bacterium | reverse complement strand
CGCGACCTCAGCAAGAATAGCTAGCATGTACTCCTTCCGCCGTTGCGTTGGAAATACTAACGCGACATGCGGCCCCTGGTTGATAGTCGGTTGTCGGTCCCCGCTGCGAATCTTGACAGATTTCACATATTATACGAAATTAGCCGCTCCGTGTCCTAATTCACGGAATACGACCTTAGGAAGCATATCCGCAAATGGTCGAAATAGCCAAGAAATTTCGCGCCCCGATCAGTTGCCTTGAACGAATCGCGGTGTCAACTACTCTCTTTATTGTATGCGGCGAATCGGATACACTACCGGTTGGGGGACACGTCGTTTACGTCCTAATTGGGGGTCGCTGTCCGTCGATCAGGCTTCGGGGCTTTGCGTGTAGGGGCTTGCCGAGGCCCGGTTCGACGAACCAGCCGATATGAGAATCGTCCACACAGCAGATTTGCACCTCGACACGTGTTACGCGGAGTCCGGTTTGCCGGCGGCGGTCGGAAACCGCCTGCGCCAAAGCGCCCGCGACGTCTTCCACCGCATCGTGTTGCGCGCGGGTGACTGGCCGGCGGACGCGCTGTTGATCGCGGGCGACCTGTTCGAGGCGGATCGCGTCACGCGAGAAACCGTTAGCTTCATCCTCTCCGAATTGCAATCGATCGCGCATGTGCCGGTTTTCGTCGCGCCGGGAAAATTCGATCCGTTCTCGGACGGCTCGCCCTACGCAACCGAGAACTGGCCACGCAACGTGACGATTTTTCGAGCGCCGGATTGGACTCGGATTCCGTTGCGCGGCGGCCGGCTCGTCGTGCATGGACTGGGATACTCCGGCGATCCAATCCCGCGCGCACCGTTTCGCGATTTCGCGCTACGGGAGACGCATGCCGATGGCGCGCATGTCGCCGTCTCGTATGGTTGGGACAAACTGCCCGGGCGCAAAGCAGCTACGAATGTTTTGGATGCGGTCGCCTACATTGCGCTCGGCGGAATCCATCACGCCGAAGATGAACCCGATTCCGTTTTGCCGCAAGCGCACTACAGCGGTACGCCGCAGGCTTTGGGTTTTGACGGCGTGCGCGGCCACCATTTCATCGAGGCGGAAATACTCGCCGGCAAGGCCCACGTGCGCCGCGTACCCTCTTCGCGCGTCGCGTTCGTCGCGATGGAGGTCGAGTGCTCCACGATGAATTCCATCGAAGCCATCGCGGCCTCCGTGCGCGCGCGGCTTGCGGCGGAAGCGTTGCCCGTCGTACTCCGATTGACGCTGAGCGGACGTTGCGCGATTTCACTCCGCGGAATGCTCGGGACGATCCAAGATGCGCTCGCGAACGACGTGCAACATGTCGACATCATCGACCAGACGGAATGCGATTTGGACTTCGCGGCGCTTGCACAGGAAGACTCGAGCCTCGGTGCGTATATCCGAACGCTGAACGAAGAGATCAAGGATTGCACCGAAGAGCAGCGCAAAGGCCTGCTGCTCCGCGCGCGTGAAGTGGGCATTGCGGGATTCAGCAGCGAGCCGTTCGAAATCAAGGGACTGGAAGTGGTGTAAGCAAGGTGTGGAAGCAGAATTTGCCAAGCGGGGCTGATCGGACTTGAAACTCGATTCATTGTGGATAGACGGATACGGGCGTTTCTCCGGACGCAAGGTCGATCTTGCGCCGGGGCTCCAGATCGTCGCCGGCCCGAATGAGCAAGGCAAGACGACGCTGCGCGAGTTCATCGCCGACGTACTCTATGGGCAATCCTCGCGGAGCGACGCCGTCGACGGACCCGACCGCCGCATGCCGTGGGAACGCGCGGAAGGCTACGGCGGACGCGTGCATTACACGCTCGACTCCGGCCAAATGTATGAGCTCCGGCGCGATTTCGAGCGGCACTCCGCGAGTTTGCGCGCGATCACGGGAAACGGCGAACGGCATCCGGTTCCCCGCGAAGGTGCGAGCGTGCCGTCGGTCGAGGAACACATCCGCATCAGCAAAAAAGTATTCCTGAGCGTCGCCACGATTTCGCATCACACGTTGGATTCGCTGGGCGACGACGAAGCGTTGACCACGATTCGCGAGCGCTTGCTTGCGTTGACGGACATGGGCCGTGCGAGCAGTTCGACGGAAGCAGCGCTGCAATGGCTCAAGGAGCGCATGGACGCCGTCGGCAGGCCCGACGCCCGGACACGTCCGCTGCCGCGCGCGCGAGCGCACCGGATTGAAGTGCTTCGCGAGCACGAAGAGTGCAAGACCGAGCGCGCGGAAATCGCGACGTTGGAGGCCCAGCGCCGTCTGTTGCGGCGCGAAATCGAAGCGGCGGCAGCGCGTCACGAAATCCTGCACGCGGAATTGCGCGCGCACGAAAAATTCGAACGCATGGAGCGCTTGCGCCGCGCCGAGGAAGTTTCCCGCCGGATCGATGCGCTCACCAAGAATAGCTTCGCGCTCGCGGGCGCCCGTGAATTTCCGCTCGAACGTTTCGGCGAGGCCGAACACGCCGTGGCGCTTACGACCGCGGCCGAGGAACGCGCGAACACGGTTCAAACCGAACTCGACGCGCTTCAACAGCGGCTTTCGCGCGCGCGGAAGCGGATCGATCCGAACGGAACACTCGTGCTCGAGGATGTCGATCCGGGCAACGAAAATCAGCTCGCGCAATACGAGTCGCGCATTCATCGCGTGAACGAGCGCATACACGAACTCACCCGCACGAAAGAGGACGTCGAACAGCGCCTGCGCGATGCCGAAGAGGAACTCGCCGGCCTGCCCGATTTCAGCCGCCACGCAGCGGACCCCGTGGAATGGTTGTCGGGTCTCGCGGGATCGTTTGAGTCGGCTCAGCGCGCCCGCGATGAGGCGGCCGCGAAGCTAGACCGCCTTCGCTCCGCCGCGGAGGAAAAAGATGAGGAACGCGCGGACGCGCACGAACTCTTCGGCGAGATTGAGGACTTCCACACTGAGGCGCGCGACTACGGCATTCGCACCAAGGAAATCGAGGATACGTTGCGCCGGCTCGAGGAATCCGCCGAGGCGGCGAACGCGCGCGCGGCGGAGCTGCAGAGTAAGGTCCCGGGCTTCGCGTTTATCGCGGCGTTGAGCGTCGCGGGCGCATCGGCATTGCTTATCGCCGCCATCGCTTTGGGCAACGCGGGCATTTTCGTGCCTGCCGCATTCGCGGGCGCGGTATTGACCTACGCGGGGCTGGGCGTCGTGTTCTGCCGCACGGGCGTGCACCGGGCGCAGCGCGAACTGGAGCGCATCAATCAGAAGACCGCGGAATCGAAACTCGCGGATCTGAATGCGCGCGAGCTCATCGAAAGCCTCATGCACCAGGCGCGCTGTCAAACGATTTGGGAGTTGGAAGCGGCCTACGAACGTTATCGCGAGGATTCACTCGAACTCGCGATGATCGAAGAACAAGTCCGCGAGCAGGAAGAGCGGGCCGACGCCACGGCGCAGAAGCTCGGCCAGTTGTTCAAGGAAATCCGCGAGACGTTCCTCCAACTGCGCGAGGACTTGGCGCAGGAAAGCGAAGTCGCCGCCGCGACGAAGCGCGCGATTGGGCGCTATCAGGCCTACCGCGACGCGAAACGCCGCGCGGGCGAATGTCACGATGCACGCTCCAAGGTGAATCGCGAGCTATTGCCGCTTAGTCAGGAACGCGACGAGTTGAAGAAATCGGAGCTGAAGCTGTCGCTCGAGGTGCGGCAAATGTTGCGCGACTTCAACTACGCCGATGAACAGAAATCCGATAGCGCGCTGAAGGCGCTCCAGGGCTACCGGCTTCGCGTCGCGCAATTGCGTCAAAGCCGCCGCGAAGTCGACGAGCTCAAGGGCCGAGTCGCGGAAAAAACGGAACAACTCGAAACCGAGCGCAAAACTTTCGCAACGAACTTGACGATGCTGAACGAATTGCTCGAACAGGCGAAGGTGAACACCGTCGACGAATACCGCTCGAAGGCCGAAGCGGCGCGGCAGTATCACGACGAGTGGAAAGAGCGCTCGGCGCTCGAAGGTCAGCTCGACGCAATTCTGCAAGGCCGCGAAACGGGACAACTGCGGCGCGCAATCGAGACGGAAGAAATCGCGCCAAAACCCAGCGCCCGATTGGCGGATGAGCTGCGCGCCGACATGGAAGCCGCCGCGAAGGAGCTCG
>JBGTJY010000121.1:0-9961 GCA_041744855.1 Candidatus Hydrogenedentales bacterium | reverse complement strand
ATTCTTCGCTCCGCTCAGAATGACGAGTGACGAACGTATCGTGTTAATGGGCCTGTTGTTCGCTATTTTACAGCGTTTTCGGCGACGGCTCGTTGCCCCAGGCCGAGCGCGTCGCGATGCTCCAAAATCTCCGCGGCAAGTTTTTCGCCCAGAATGCGATGACCATCTGCGTTCGGATGCCGATCCCATGGGGCGACCTGAATCTCCGCGAGGTTCACGCCTTCCCACACACCGTCCGCGTCAAGCACGACCATGCCTGCCGCCTCGGCGAGTTGTTGTTGTTCCGCCTTGTCACGGCCGCCCTTCACGTCTTCCGATCTTGGGATGTACACCCACACCGGGACCGCGCCGTGCTCCTTGCAAGCCTTAACAATTTCGCCATACCCCCAGCGATAAAGTTCGACGCTGAACGATTCCCCGCTCAAGCGCTTCCGATTGAGGCGGCGCTGAATTTCCGCTTCCGACATGTCGGCCTTAATGCCCGCACGATCGACGAGGTCTTGAAGCGGCGGGGACAACTCAGCTTTGCTCTGCACGGCTTCGGTCAGGAAGCCCGTCGTGCGAAATATATCGCCGGTGTGCGCCGTCACGAACACGGCATCCGGCGCGAATTCCCAGACCCGTCCCTGGGCGTGTTCAACCCACTGAATCAACCCGTAACCGGGCACGCCGAAATTGAGAATCTCGACCGCGCCCTGTTCCCCCAAGTTCTCGTTCACAATCCGCTCGGCGACGCCTTCATAGATATCGTCCTGCTCGACCGCGAAGCCCATCTCGTACGATGCGCCGAGAAATGCAATGCGGTACGTGCTCGCCGGTTTTTCCTTCGTGTAGGGCTTGTCGCGCATGCCCCATTCATTCGTGATGATCGTCACGCGCGCATGCGTCGACGTGTGCGAAGGTTTCAATTCATAGCGCGTGATCCCGCCGACGTCCATCACCGCATCCGATTCGCCGAACGCGATCCAATCGGCCGGCGGCCGTTGAAGGCGCGCCTCCCACACCTTCGAGCCCCACTTACCGCCCGCGAGCAAACCTTCGTAATAACCGCGCTCGAGCAACTGTTCGTCGCGCTTATTGAGGCGCTCGCTTTTCATGCTGATGAGCAATCCGCCCGCGCGCGACGGCAATAGTTCATCTACTTCTGGCAGGCCCAACGCGATAAGCGCGAAGCAGCCCACCATCGTCGTTGCCGATGGGCGCAAAAACCACGGCCGCGTGTCGACGCCTTTCGGGCCTTTCGCCCATAAGCTCCAGCCCGTGTGCTGAACGTACTGAATTCCGATCCCAAGGACGACGAGCACCGCGACAACGGCGGCGAACAGTCCAAATTCCGCGGCGCTGCCCGTCGATGCGACTTGGATTAGCGACCACCATTCTTTGAGCGAACTCCCGCTCCACAATGCCCACAGCGCGGTCATGAATGAAAACATCGCCACGACTTTGAGCGAATGAATCGCTGCCTTTTTCGTGCTCCACTTGGGTTTTCCGAGCGTCCCCTTCTTCGGGAATTTCGCCTGGTAAATCGAGTTGATCACCACGAGTACGCCGAGCAGACCCCAGAACACGGAATCGACGGCCGTAATCGGAAAAGTCCCGCGCAACCAAAACCACTGATACGCGTGCAAAATCCATGTGCCGAAAAACACCACAATCGTGGCAATCACCATCCCCATCGTGGGCCCGAGTTTTCGCGCCCGCATCAACGTCGGGTAATAGAAGAGCTTCATCATGAAGTCCTTCCAATAGATGTTGATGCGACGCCAGAAATCGTTGAAGCTCGACGCCAGGTAGTAGAGGTGATGCGTCTCCGGCAGGCTAAACCCGAACAAACACAAGATGCCGACGATCAGGTGAAACAACCCGGAAATGCGCAGATACAGTAAATAAGTCGACAACATGTACACGACAACGTCGCCAAGTCCCTCGACGTCCGCCGGCGTGTCCGTGAAAGTTTGGTAAATGAGCCGGTAGAAAAGCAGATGCGTCACGCCGCGCAACATCCACTTTACGCCCGTCTGATAGGTATCGAGCGCGTCGCCCTTGTAGTGACTCCGCAAAAACGCGCGATAGTCCACGACGGGATACAACGGGAAACACGCGTTCGGCAGCATGAAAAAATATGCAAGGCGCGCCGAGATTGGCACGTGCTCTTTCTCATTGCGAATATCGTACAGATACACCGCGAGGCGAAACATGAACATCGCGCCGAGAATCGGCAAGACGGCCGGCGCCCATCCCGTGCGAATTCGTCCCACCTGCATCGCGGCCAGCACGACGCCCGTCGCGACGAGGATCGCCACGCGCGCGATCAGCGAAATTGGCAGATGACACACGCCAATCATGGCGAGCCCGATCGCGAACAACCACGCGCTATTGACCAGCCCAAGAATGAGCACCACGCTCGCGACCGAAACCGCGAGAAAGAACGGCATCCGAAAGCGAAGCGGCAACCACGCGTGGATCACGAATCCGACGAAAATGAGCGGAATGATCCGCTCCATCCCGCGCGGCCGCTCAATCTCGTACAGAAACATGACGAGCAGCACGAGCGCCAGTTGCACCGCAATCGCGGCGAACCGAGACACGTCGGGCCGGTCATTTTTTTGTGTGGCCGCTACTGCGGACATGCAACACTCCTACCGCTAGTCAACCGAAGAACCCGGGAGGGACGCTCCTGCGCGGCACGCGCAAGGCACACGGATACACTTCCGAAATCCGAACCCCGGCTAACTCACCCCGTCCAATCCGTTTCACCCCATCCAGTTGCAATTCTACCGCAAAAGCAATGCCTCAGAGTTGGAGGGTCAATGCCGAATGGGCCAGCGTTTTCGTAAGTAATTGCTAGCAAACTACTTAATGCGATTGGTTCCTATTGGTTAGATGATCCCCGCCG
Source organism: Candidatus Hydrogenedentales bacterium (assembly GCA_041744855.1). Taxonomy (GTDB): domain Bacteria; phylum Hydrogenedentota; class Hydrogenedentia; order Hydrogenedentales; genus JBGTJY01. Next base: position 7,065 of record JBGTJY010000121.1, on the reverse strand, counting down.
CGCTCAATTTCTCCATTTGTGTAGCATCGTAGCCCAACAATTCACCGTAAACGTGCGAATTGTCCTCCCCGACGCGCGGTGCCCGACGTTCCACTGATCCCGGCGTCCGAGACAGCCGAATCGGAATCCCGCAAATCGGCACCTGGCTCAATCCGTCGAATTCCAGATCGCTGTATTCCAACATCCGCCGCTCGCGCACATGCGGGTCCGACGCCACGTTGCGCGTCGAGTTATACGTGCCGCAGGGAATGCGCGCCTCGTCCATCGCTGCCACAACCTCCGCCACCGTGTGCGCCCTCATCCACGCATTCACGAGCGGATCGACCCTATCGCGATGTTCGAATCGCTTGTTGTCGGTGTCGAGGTCGGGGTCCTCCAGCAAATCCGCGTGGCCGATCGTTTCCATCAAACGCCGCCACTGCCCTTCCATCGTCGTCGCCACGTATACCCAACCGTCCTTGCACTGGTACAAATCCGTCGGCCCGATATACGCGGCGCGATTGCCGATCCGTGGCCGTTCCTTGCCGAGCACTTCGGCCTCGGCGATTGCCGGCGCCATGAAACTCACGGCCGTCTGCAAGAGCGCGCAATCCACTGCTTGGCCCTCTCCTGTCTGATCGCGATGACGCAGCGCCAACAGAATGCCGATCGCCGTGCACAGGCCCGTGCTGTAGTCCACCCAGGGCAATCCGCTCCGCATCGGCGGTTCGTTTTCATACCCCGTCAACGCCGCCGCGCCGGAAAACGTCTGCGCGATCTGATCGAAGCCGGGCCGATCGGAATACGGCCCCGTCGATCCGTAGCACGAAATCCCCGCGTAGATGATCTCCGGTTTGATCTTCTTGATGTCGTCGTAGCGCAGGTTGAAAGCCTTCACCGCGCCGGGACTGAAATTGTGCAGAAACACGTCGCACGCACGGACCAAATCTTCCAGCACTTCGCGCGCGCCGTCTTTCGCGAATACGTTGAATGAAATCCCCCGCTTGTTGCGCGCGTAGCTGCAGTAGCCGAAATTCTCCCCGTGCGGACCCTTCAGGCCGACCGTCCTATCTTCCTCGCCATCGGGCCGATCCACCCGGATCACTTCCGCGCCCATATCCGCCAACACCATCCCGCAATACGGCGCGGCGATAAAACGCCCGAAATCCAATACCCGAATTCCATCGAGCACTTTCGACATCCGGTTTCGCTCCAATCCCAACGCGGGAGTAAGAACCTTCCGACAAGGAGCGTCCGAAGGGCGAGATTGCCACGGCAGCGCGCAATGCTTGAAGGCGCGCTGCCTCGCAATGACGGTGCTTGCGGCCAAACGGCGGATTATACCGTGTCGCCGCGGATAATTCGGAACGCTTACACTTCCACAACAAGGGATAGGAACAATCTGAACACGAAACGTGTTATAATGTGGTACGAAACAGGGGAGCAGTCTGCGACCCGCAGCGTTTCTGAGACCTACATTGCGACGATCCAAGGCCAATGGCCCGGCGTATCGCGGCCATTGGCCTTTTGCTGTATGGCCGTTTCTTACTCTGTTCGCCACCACTACGAAGCAATCGAGCTTAATTGAATGTTGACCACCGAACTCACTGTCGACCGTATCCGCAACGTTGCGATCATCGCGCACATCGATCATGGCAAGACGACCCTGATCGACAGCGTGTTTCGCGCGACGCACACTTTCCGCGCCAACGCGCAAGTCAACGAGCGCGTCATGGATAACAACGAACTCGAGCGCGAACGCGGCATCACGATTCGCGCGAAGCACTGCACCGTCGAGTGGAACGACTACCTCATCAACATCATCGACACGCCGGGCCACGCGGATTTCTCCGGCGAAGTCGAGCGCATTCTGTCGATGGTCGATTCCGTGCTGCTGCTCGTCGACGCCAATGAAGGCCCCATGCCGCAGACACGGTACGTGCTCATGCGCGCGTTGCGCCTCGGACTCCGCCCCATCGTGATCGTCAACAAGGCCGATCGGCCCAATGCCGATCCCGCCGGCACGCTCAACAAGACTTTCGATCTCTTCATTGAGCTCGGCGCGACAAATGAACAATGCGACTTCGCCGTGCTCTATGGCTCGGGTTTGCACGGCTGGCTTGTGCGCGATTTGGAAACGGACGCCCACGAAGGCATGGACGCGCTCTTCGAAACAATTGTCGAGAAGGTGCCCGCGCCCAGTGGCGATCTCGATGCGCCCTTCCTCATGCAGGTCAGCACGCTCGGCTGGCGCGATCACATCGGCCGCACAGGCACGGGCCGCGTGTTGCAGGGCCGCCTCAAGAAAGGCGACGCGATCTCGCGCATTTCCACGAAGTGGCGCGATGAAGAATGGGCCGAGGGTGCGGCAGCGCCGAGGCATCAAGATTTCGAAGTAATTGGTCGCGACAACGAACGCGTCACGTACATCTGGCTCACGCGCGGTCTCGAATCGCAACAGCGCGACGAAGCCACCGCTGGCGATATCGTCACCATTGCCGGGCTAAAAACGCTGGCAATTGGCGATACGATCGCCTCGCCGTTGCTGACGGATGTCGCACTCGCGCCGCTGGATATTGAAGAGCCAACGGTGTCGATGCTCTTTCTCGTCAACAGCAGCCCCTTCGCAGGGCAGGACGGCAACGCCGTCACATTGCGCCAGATTCAAGCCCGCCTCGAACGCGAGCTGCGCACGAACGTGGCCTTGCGCGTCGAGAACGCCGATCGCGGCGACGGCATGAAAGTCTCCGGACGCGGCGAATTGCATCTCGCGATCTTGATTGAAGAAATGCGCCGCGAAGGCATGGAACTTTGCGTGTCGCCGCCCGAGATCATCACGCATCGCGGAAAGAATGGCGAACTGTTGGAGCCATTCGAAGAATTGACGATCGACGTGCCCATCGTGTTCCAGGGCACGGTCATCGAAAAACTCTCGCAGCGCAAAGCGACGATAAAAAACGTCGAGAGTCACGGTACGGGATTGGTCCGCCTGCAATTCGAAATCCCCACGCGCGGCCTCATCGGATACCGCAACGATTTCCTCACCGACACGCGCGGCCTCGGCATCATGGCATCGCGCTTCACGCACTACGCGCCGTGGTCCGGCGATGTGATTTCGCGCAGCCGCGGCTCGATGGTCAGCATGGATACCGGCGAAGCGACGTCCTACAGTCTCGATAATCTGCAACAGCGCGGCACCTTGTTCGTCTCGCCGATGGACAAAGTCTACGCGGGCATGATCGTCGGCGAGAACAATCGCCCCGGCGACTTGCCATGCAACCCCACGAAGCGCAAAGCCCTCACCAATCACCGCGCCGCAGGCAAAGATCAGACGACCGTACTCGACGTCCCGCGTAAGCTTACGCTCGACACCGCGCTCGAATGGATCGCGCGCGACGAACTCGTCGAAGTCACGCCGAAATTCATCCGCGCGCGCAAGAACATCCTCCACTCCGAGGATCGCAAGCGCGCGGCCAAAGGCGCCAAAGTCGAAGTCTGACGACAACCGCTCGTCGCTTTGCGTGACGTGTCATTCCTGCGCAGGCAGGAATCTCTCCGCTTTATTCGGCGCCGCGGTTATCATGGAGAGATTCCCGCCTCCGCAGGAATGACGGAGTGAGCGGAATGTCTCCGTCAAGAGGAGCGATACACCGCAATGGAACTCCAATACCCCGCCGCCATCGACGAATACCTCCGCCTGCACACCTCGCGCGCAGACCCATTGCTCAGCGAGTTGACCGCCGATACCCAAGCCAACGCCAAGCTCCCGCAAATGCAGTCCGGACACGTCGAGGGCACGCTCCTCGCCATCCTCGCGCAGACGCTGAACGCGCGGCTCGTCCTCGAAATCGGCACCTACACGGGCTACAGCGCGCTGACGATGGCCGCCGCGCTTCCCGCGGATGGCCGCGTGATCACGTGCGACATCGATCCCGTCGCCACCGCGATGGCCCGACGCTATTGGGCGAGAAGTCCGCACGGCGCGAAGATCGATCTCCGCATGGGACCTGCACTCGACACCATCGCCACGATCGCCGAACCCATCGATCTCGTGTTCATCGACGCGGACAAAGAAACCTACGTGCGCTACTGGGACGCATGCGTACCCAAAGTGCGCCAGGGCGGATTGCTCGTCGCGGACAATGTGCTCTGGAGCGGCAAGGTGCTCAACCCACAGGACGCGCTCGACCACGCGATGGTCGCGTTCAACACCCACGTGCGCTATGACGATCGCGTCACCGCCGTAATGATCCCCCTGCGCGACGGAGTCACGATCGCGCGCAAGAACTAGGTTCGATTACTGCTCGACGCGCAACACTCCGATATCCGTGAGCCCGCCGGGCTGCAACATCATTTCGGATAAAGTCGCTGCGCCCATCGGCGTCGAAACCTCAATCGAAAACGGACCGGGCGGTAGAGACTCGATGCTGAATTTTCCAGCGGAATCCGCGCTCGTCTGCGCCGGCCACCAATCGCCGAGCTCTGCATGCCGTAGCATCACTTCAACGGATGCATCCGCGATTGGAGCGCCATTCGCGTCCTCGATCGCGCCAGATATCGATGCACCAGGCGCCATCACAATCCGCACCGGTTCGCTTTCGTTTCCCGTTTGAAGGGGCAAGATCTCCACGTAGTTCGTCGCGAAATAACGCAATTCCGCGTCCCACGCGCGAATAAACAGATGAAGGTTCCGGGGAAGCTCCAGCTTCGTTTCGCCGTTTGCATCGCTGGCAGGCCCGGACACGACCGGCGGATTAAACGCATTCGGTGTGTCTGTGGCGATGGGTGTCAAGCCCGCAAGCGGAACGCCTTCCATGTCGACGACCGTAATGTTCGAATAGATGACGGCGGATACCGGGGGAGTCTTTCGCTCGTCTGACGGATCCCCAAACCGAACACTACGAAGCTCGCGCACAAAGAACCAGCCCAAGATGAGCGCGACTAGGTATACGGCCCAAATTGCAGCGTTCTCAAAGATCTTTCGTTTCACGAAGCCTCGCGTTCCCCGGACTCGAACTGCGTCTTGTAGAGCCGCGTGTACAGCCCGCCGCGCTTCAGTAACTCGGCGTGGGTGCCCTGTTCGGCGATCTGGCCGTCGTTCAACACGACGATGCGATCGGCCTGGCGAACGGTGGAGAGCCGGTGCGCAATCACGATCGTCGTCCGACCGCGCACAAACTCCGTCATCGCATCCTGAATCGCTTTCTCACTCTCCGAATCGAGGTTCGACGTCGCCTCATCCAGGATCAAAATCGCCGGATCCTTCACGAGCGCTCGCGCGATCGCGATGCGCTGTCGTTGTCCTCCTGAAAGATTCCCGCCGTCCTCGCCGAGCAACTCGTCGAATCGATTGGGCAGTTTCTCGATAAATTCGGTCGCGTGCGCGGCATCCGCTGCCCCTTTTACCCGTTCTTCCGTAAGATCCGCGCGGCCAAACGCGATATTGCCACGCACGGTTTCGTAGAAAAGGATGGTCTCCTGCGTGACGACGCTGATTTGGTCGCGCACACCAGCGAGCGTCGCATTCTTGATGTCCGTGCCATCGATTGTGATCCGGCCCCGCGCGGTATCATAAAAGCGCGGCACCAGCTTCGCCATCGTGCTCTTGCCCGATCCGCTGAAGCCCACCAGCGCCACCATTTCGCCGCGCTTCACTTCAAGATCGATGCCGCGCAGGACGTCCTTCTCGCCGTTGTACGAAAACCAGACATCTTCGAAGCGCAAAGAGTTCTGTAGGCGTCCGATCGCGACCGCGCCCGGGGTTTCCGTCACGTCGGGCTGCATGTCGATGTATTCGAATACGCGCTCGGCACTCGCAACGCTCGTCTGCACGAGGTTGTTCACCGACGCAAGTTTGCGCAGTGGGTCCAGCATGAAGGCCAGCGCGCCAAATAACATCACGAGATCGCCCGGCGCGAGCGTGCCGTTCGAAATCCGCCTTTCGCTCAGAATGACCAGCACGACGAGTCCGACGACGAGGATCAATTCCGTCGCCGGCCCAATCGCCGCGTCGGCGCGCGCCATGCGAATCAGATACTTCTGCAGCTTCGAAAGTTCAGAATCGACGCGCCTGCTCTGATACGCCTCCATCCGGAAACTTTTGATGACCGCGATTCCGCGCACGGTCTCCTGAATCACCGAGGCCATCGCCGCGACTTTCTGGAGCGACCCGCGCGCGCTCTTCTTCACGCGCTTCCCCACGCGTTGGATTACGAACAACGCGGGCGGCAGCACGCAGAACACGGCCAGCGTCAACAGCGGGTCGACGAGCAACGCAGTGACGAGAAAGAACAACGCCTTCACGGGCTCGCGCAGCACTTTCACGAAGACATTCGTGAGTCCCTTGTTCACCATAAAGGCGTCGTTGGTGAATCGCGCGACCACTTCGCCCACTTGCCGCTGCTCGAAAAAACGGTGCGACTGTTTCACGACACTCGCGAACATTTCCCGGTTCAGCTCGACCGAGATATATGCCCCGATCGCCCCCGCGTAAAACTCCTGCAAAAAACGCGCAATTCCCGCAAGCGCGGTCAACGCGACAAGCCCGACACATAAGATGCGTATCGCGTACGCACGGTCCGCGCGCATCGATTCCGCAAGCCGCTCGAAGCGCTCCGCCGCATCCTCCCGTACGCTGGAAACCGCCGTCCCCGTCGCCGCGTCGACGCCCCCGCGGATCGAATTCGTGTAGCTCGCGATCAGCTCCGCAGCTTCTTCTTCGCTCGAGTACAGAATCTTGATCGCCGTGCCCGCGCCGAAAATCATCGACGTGAACGACGTCGCGACAACGATCGACAGGACCAATACGAGCGCCAGGCGCGCCTTGTATCGCAGCGCATACCGCGCCAGGCGCGCATACACGCGCCACGTCTCCGTTGGTTTGGAACGTGCCGCGTAGTTGCTCTCGTCGCCGTAATCAAGGACGCGGGTCATCAGCGCATCCAGCGATGCCGATCGAGAAATGCCCCGGCGGAAACATCGCGATAGGAGGGAATGTTGCCGCGAATGCTACCATAGTAACGTGAATATGCGCAAAGACCACGCGGGTTCCCCAACGAAAATACGCCTGTCATGCTGAGCGAAGCG
>JBGTJY010000120.1:0-2818 GCA_041744855.1 Candidatus Hydrogenedentales bacterium | reverse complement strand
GATCGCGGCGTCGACGACGGACTGACGTAGACCGCCTTCATTCCGGCGAACAAAGGAGCACATCCATGGCCACTCTGACTCGGCGAACGTTTGTGAAGGCCGCTGCCGCGACGGCGGTACTCGGAGTGAGCACTGCGAAGGCCGCTCCCAACGATCGCGTGCGGCACGCCGTCATCGGCCTGGGCGGTCAAGGCCGCCAACACGCAAAAACGTTTGCGTCGAATTCGGACTGCGAAGTCGTGGCCATCTGCGACGTCGATCCGAAGCGTCGCGATCAGGGGCGAGAAGAATTGCGCGACCATGGCGACGTGAAAGCTATTGAGGATTATCGCCAAATTCTCGATGACGCGTCGATTCAATCGGTGAGCATCGCGACGCCGGACCACTGGCACACGCCCATTGCCTTGGCCGCGCTCGCCGCGAGCAAACACGTGTATGTCGAAAAACCCTGTTCGCACAACGTTCGTGAAGGCGTTCTCTTGCAACAAGCCGCGCAAAAATCCGGCAAGTGCGTGCAACACGGCACGCAAAGCCGCAGCGGCGAAGGAATCCGCGCCGCGGTCCAATTTCTCCGCGAAGGAAACCTCGGCAAAGTGCGCGCGGCGAAGGCGATCAATCATCAGTTTCGCGAAGCGATCGGCCGCGCCAAAGTGACCGATCCCCCCGCGGGCGTCAATTATGATCTATGGCTCGGCCCCGCTCCCGTGCGTCCCTTCACCGAAAACCGCTGGCACTACAATTGGCACTGGCATTGGGACTACGGCACGGGCGACCTCGGCAACGACGGTATCCACCAAGTCGATGTCGCGCGCTGGGGGCTCGGTGTGGGTTATCCGAAGGCCGTCAGCGCGTCGGGCGGACAACTATTCTACGACGACGATCACGAAACGCCCGACACGCAAGTCGCCACCTTCGAATACGACGAATGCTACCTGATATACGAGATGCGCCTCTGGACCGATTACCCGCTCGAAGGCCATGACAACGGCGTCGTGTTTTACGGCGACAAGGGCATCGTCGAGGTCGGCCGCCACGGCTGCGAACTCACGTTGAAAGGCGAGGGAAAACGTTCGCTTGGCGGCGGCGCGGATTTCGAGGGCAACATCCGGAACTTCCTCGACGCCGTGAAGGCCGGCGATCCGGCGCTGCTGAACGCGCCCATATCAGAAGGCGTGGCATCCGCGGCATTGTGTCACCTCGGCAATATCGCGACGCGTGTCGGCCGCCGGCTCGCATTCGATTCCGACGCGTTTACAATCCCAAACGACGCGCAGGCCTCGGCGCTTTTGACGCGTGACTATCGCGCGGGATACGAGCTGCCCGTGGTCTAGATGCTATCCCAAAACTTGCCCTCGTCATTCTGAACGCAGTGCGACCTACCCTCGTCATTCTGAACGCAGTGAAGAATCTCTCCGAAACAGACGTTTTCGGAGACTCGAGATGCTTCGCTTCGCTCAGCATGACATGTTCAGCCGATGGCAGTCGTCGCCTCGATGTACTCGTCGAAGAACTCCGGATTGCACAAATCCTGAATTGAATTGACGATGATGTCAGGCTGATACGCGTAGTTTTGCAGGTCCGCCTGCTTGGTTCCGCCTGAGAGCACCAGGATCGTTCGAAACCCAAGCTGCACGCCGCCGAGGATGTCCGTCTCCATCGTGTCGCCGATCATCGTCGTCTCGGCGGTCTCGAGTCCCAATTCCTTTCGCGCGTCGCGCATCATCAACGGGCTCGGCTTGCCCGGACTAAACGCGCGCACGCCCGCGGCCAACTCCAACATCGAAACGATCGCGCCGCAACCCGGCCGCAACCCTTCCGAAGTTGGGCAGTTCGGGTCGAGGTTCGTCGCGATTAGTTTTGCCCCGGCCTTCACCAATCTGACGCCCTTCTCGATCATCTCGAAGCTCATCGTGCGCCCTTCGCCCACGACGACGTAGTCGGGGTCGTGATCGACCACCGAATACCCGTGCTCGTGCAGCGCCGTGAGCAATCCGCCTTCGCCGATCACGTACGCCGTGCCGCCTGGTTTTTGATGCGCCAGAAAGCGCGCAGTCGCCATCGCGCAGGTATACACATGGTCGACTTCCACGTCGATTCCCATGCGGCGCAGTTTGGTCGCCACATCACGCCGCGTACGTTGGCTGTTGTTCGTCAAAAACATGAACGGCAAACCGCGTTCTCGCAACATATTCACAAACACGTCCGCGCCGGGAATGATCGCGCTCCCGCGATAGATCACGCCGTCCATGTCGATCAGATAACCGCGTTTCATTGGATCGCCCCGAAGAAAAGATTCGTTCATGATAGCGGATTGGAATACTGCAATATCCATGGGACGACAATTCCTTTCAATCCAAGCCGTGATTCGTTATGAGCAGGTGACGTGCCAAAGCGAATGCATCGCGTATGTTCGTCTGAATTCGCCTTGACCCGGCAAACTGTACCTCCGCCCTCCTACCAAAACGTTGCGATCGCGTCAGAAAACAACCAATTCGTCGATCCAATCCGCCGCTCGCAGCTCGCTCGCATGCAGTACACAGAAACCTAACTTAGTCACGCGCTCTCCCCCAATTTTTCCTCGTTCCCGAATTTCTATTCGGGAACGCACTTGCACGAAAAGCTCCGCTTGCCTCTCCCCAGCGACTTTGAATGATAGGAGCGCTCCCGATGAACTCGAGACTGGAGTTTTTCTCCTCGTTTCCTCGTTCCCGAATTTCTATTCGGGAACGCACTTGCACGAAAAGCTCCGCTTGCCTCTCCTCGTCGACTTTGAATGATAGGAGCGCTCCCGATGAACTCGAAACTGGAGTTTCTGATC
>JBGTJY010000119.1:0-4004 GCA_041744855.1 Candidatus Hydrogenedentales bacterium | reverse complement strand
TCAGGCAAAGCGCCGCGGCATCCGCAGTCACATTGGGGCGGCTTTCGTAGATGATTCCCACGACGCCGAGCGGCGCGCGGACTTGCGCGATCTTGAGCCCGTTGGGCCGTACCGTCTGTTGGATGATTTCGCCGACCGGGTCCGGCAGCGAGGCCACGGTCTCAAGACCTTCCGCCATCGCGTCGATGCGCTGTTGCGTGAGCTCAAGCCGGTCGAGTAGCGCGCTGGAGAGACCCTTGTCGCGTCCGGCCTCGAGGTCGAGCGCATTTTCGCGCCGAAGCTCCGCGACCGATCCGCGGAGGCGTTTGGCGATTTCCAACAGCGCGGCGTCCTTCACCGCGCTCTTGAGCGAGCGCAAAGAATTAGAAGCCGCGCGGGCCTGACGCCCCACAAGCTCGATTTCTTCTTTCAATGTGCGATCGACTACAGCCACCGGGATTTCCTAGACATGAACAAGACAAAGTAGAAGAGACGCCGTTACTTACCCGAATTATGCTCAATGGTACCAGTCAGTCATCGATTGGTGCATCACTCAGCGTCCTCCGCGACCTCGGCGGTAAATTGGAGTCCCCAAATGAGAAGGCCCCGGCGAATTCCGCCGGGGCCTCGTGATTCAGAAATCGTGATCGATTACAGCGGACGGACCTTCGTCGCCTCCGGGCCTTTGCGGCCCTGGCCCGGGGTGAATTCCACCCGTTGGCCTTCGGATAACGTCCGGAATCCTTCCGTATCGATATTCGAATGATGTGCGAACAGATCATCGCCGCCGTCATCGGGGGCAATGAATCCATAGCCTTTTTGATCGTTGAACCACTTTACTGTACCTGTTGCCACGCGCTTGTTCCTTTCACAGTTCCTCTTGGGAACTTCGCCCATACCCCTCCCAAACAACGAGACCGGGCTCGAGGGGTCTGAGCCCGGCCCGATTTACCGGTGTTACTGTACCACATTCCGCGAATAATATCCAGCTTGAAAAAACTGTGGTAATTGGCGTCCCCGAGGGGCGTAATCTGCGAAAAACCAACCACTGAAGGTTCGCCTCACCGGCTCAAATCCTCCGCACTTCGCCGGGCCGCACCGGCTGACCACGATCTGCGCTGGCCGTTGCGGCGAAACAGAGCGCGTGACCCGCGAGTACACTCCGAGCACTGTTCGAAGGTTCATCCCCATCTTCGATGGCGCGCAATAGTTCGCCCATCGTCCCCTGGAACCCGTTGGTGAACCAGTCGCCTTCGAGCTGCGGCTGCGCCGAACCGTCTTTTGTGAAGAGCGTCACCGACTGATGATTGAGATCCGGGCCCCGGCTCTCGAGTACGCCTTCGGTTCCGACGACGCGCGTCGTATCCAGCGCGCCGATCTGGACATCGCCGTTGAAATCGAGCGTGGCGATCGCATCGGCATATCGAATCACCGCGCTTGCCATCATCGGCGGTTTGGCTTTTTGGGTCGCGGTGCGGCACGTGACCGCGTAAACCGATTCCGCGCGGCGGTCAAGGCCAATCAAGCACGATGCGATGTCGAACCAATGAATGCCGAAGTCGTAGAGGATGAGATGCGGGATATCGTCGAACGGCGTGCCCGCAGTCCAGCTATGATCCCAATGCACCGAGCAGTGGACCCCGGTGACGCGACCGATCACTCCGGCGGCGACAGCGTGGCGCAGGTAGCTGAAATGCGGCGCCCAACGACCGTTCTGGTTCACCGCAAGGCGCAGGCCACGTTTCTCGGCGAAGTACGCGGTCGCCGCCGCGGTATCAAGGTCGCGCATGAACGGCTTCTGGCTGAGGACATGCTTGCCCGCCCGCAGTGCGCGATCGATGAGCTTTTCGCGTTGCTCGGGATGCGTCGCGATATCCAGGACAGTGATGTCTTTGCGATCGAGAACGGAGTCGAATGAAACCGTGACGAAGGCATCCGGCGCGTACTCTTCGGCTAATGCGCTGGCCCTACCGAAATCCAGGTCGCACAGCGCCTTCACCGGGAAACCGCACGCCGCGTATGCCGCAAGATGATACGGCGCAATTCCACCGCATCCCACGAGCGCAATGCCGGGCGCCCTTCCTCTCGGACACGGCGGCAAATACGGTAACGCGGGCGCGTCGAATGTGCGGGCATCATTTCCCGCCTCACATTTGATGGCGTCGGTCATTCGCGCGTCCAGGTTGTGCTTGCGTTGGTAACGAGATTCCTTCCGGGCAAGAATAGCAACCTTCTAGTAGTCAATTTCATCTGCATCAATCTGCGAGAACGAGAACGAGTTGTCATGAAGGCTTGGCCTTCTTCGTGAAAGAATGAAAATGCGGTGTAAGCCTTTTTGTCGATTACGATTACGATTACGAAGTACGAGCACGAGGGCGCGCGCCGAGATTGTATTTTCGTAGCAGAACGATTTCGAGCACGGCAATCTAGGGCACCCGAGACCCTAGACCCGAAACCCGAGACCCGACTACAATGCCCTTCTCTCACTGGACGAAGGAGAACCGCCATGTTCCGCCGAGTCGCCATCCCATTCGCTGCGTTAGTAGCAGTGCTCTTCGCTCACCATAACCTCGCCGAGGGACAACCCGCGATGGAACCGCTCTACGACGTGAATCTTCCCCTCGAATCGCGCTCGATTTCGTTCGAAAGCCCGACGGGCGAACGCGGCAAAGGCGGCATGGCGGCGAGCCCGCTCGGCGTTGGACGCAAAGGCGCGCCCGCGCGAATGATTGCGCCGGGGGAAGAAGTGCAGCTTTGCGACATCGAAGGCCCCGGCATGATCCGTCACATCTGGGCGACGACGCTGAACATGCCGATCCTGTTTCGCGGCGCAGTGATTCGCGCGTATTGGGAAGGCCAGACGCACCCGAGCATCGAAGCGCCGATCGGCGATCTGTTCGGCTTCGCGCACGGCAAAGTCATGGCGTATCAATCCGCCGTGCACTCCGTCGGTCAAAACGCCGCGCTCAATCTCTGGCTGCCGATGCCGTTCACCAAACGCGCGCGCATGACCATCACGAATGAGTCGAAATTGCCGATGGCGCTCTTCTATCAAATCGATTACACGCTGGGCGATCGGCATGCCGACGACGTCGGCCGGTTACACGTGCTCTTTCGCCGCGAGAATCTCACGACGAAAACCAAAGACTTCGAGTTGCTGCCCAAGCGCTCGGGCAAAGGACGCCTCATCGGCAGCGTGATCGGCGTGCGCTACCTCGAACCGCAGTGGTGGGGCGAAGGCGAAATGAAGGCCTTCATCGACGGCGACACGGAATTCCCGACGATCTGCGGCACGGGCGCGGAAGATTACGTCGGCCTCTCGTTTGGCATGCAGCAGACGCCGTTTCTTTATCACGGCGCGAGCCTCAACGAAAACCAATTCGTTTCGATGTATCGCTGGCACCTGCCCGACCCGATCATGTGGAAAGAAGAAATCCGCGTCACCATCCAACAGATCGGACACTTGGGCACATCGATGTCGGGAGCGGACTACTTGAATCAACTCTACGAGCGTCAGGACGATTGGTCCACGGCAACGTTCTGGTACGAGCCCGTGCCCAGCGCCGCGCTCCCGCCGATGCCGAACTTCGACGAACGCACGAAGGATATGTTCCGCGCGACTCGCTGAGCTGGCGGTTACCAGGCGAAACGATTCACCAGTCGCGCGATTTCTTTTTTTCCGGGGCTTGTCGTCGTGGGCGCAACAACAAGTATCGAATCAGAAACGCCAGCACGAACAAAACAACCAGGCCGACCGCGAACAAAATGTACATTCGAAAGATCGGCATGTTCTCGTAGAGAAACCAGGCCACGACGAAGAAGGCGATCAACCACGGCAGGAATCGCCAATTCGAACGACGCCGGATGGATCCCGTGAGAATCGGGCGCGTGTCGTCGATCGGCCCGAGCACGAGTTTGCCCATCGGCGCGAGCGGATCACGGCGAAGGTCAGTCTTCTTCTCTACGTCCGGCGGGGCATCTTCGTCTTTGTCTTCGTCCCTATCCTTGTCCTCAAATTCATCCTC
>JBGTJY010000118.1:0-5671 GCA_041744855.1 Candidatus Hydrogenedentales bacterium | reverse complement strand
GCGCCGACGAAGCCGATCATGTGGCCGTTGCGCAGGTAGTAGTTGCCGAACCACTCGAAGGTGCCGTGCATCGAAAGGATCTCGACGAGGCGCTCCGTTTGCGGATCGGCGATGCGCCAATCGCCGGGGATATGCGCATGGGGAATGACGAGTACGTCGCGCACGTCGTTTTGCGCGTGGAGTTTCTTGATTAGCTCGACCACGCCCATCGTGTCTTGAATCGCCGCGCGCTGGCGATCGTAGGGCGTGCGGAACAACACGTTGTGATGCCCGCCATATTGCACGGTAGCGGTCCACTCGTAGCCGAGGAACGCCAGAAACTTTCCGGGAACCGTGTGGTCGGGCGCGGCGTCGCGCATGAGGCGCCATTCGTCGTCGTCCATCCAGGTGTCGTGTTCGGACAACACAACGAAATTGAGCCGGGCATCTTCGCGCGCGTAGCGGTAGAAGTTGTCGATCGCGCCTTGGCCCTCGGCCATGTTGGTGTGCGCGTGCGTGTCGCCCCAGTACAGGCGCCACTTCGGGTCATCCTGCACCCAAATGGGATTGCTCTCGGCCGTAGTCGCGCCATCGCGAGCGCGAATCTGCACGCGATGGATTCCGGGGGCGTCGAAGCGAACATCGGAAATCGTCGACAGACCGGCGCCGGCGGGAGTCGTTCCGGTGTTGTTTCCGCCGACGATGACGTCGAATTCGGGGATGTCCAGCGTCGCGCGATTGTAGAACTGGTCTTCGATGCGGATGGCGAGTTCGAACAGTTCGCCGGTTTTCACGATGGAGGGCGCGACGACGCGTGCGCGCGCGGCCTCGCCGCCTACGACGCGAAACTTGGGCCATCGCGGCGAGAAGAAGTTGCCTTTGCCTTCAAGGTCGATGTAGAGCGGGAAGAGGACTGAATCGACCTCGGTAATTTGGAGTCGTAGTCCGAGAGAACCGCCGGAGCGATCGCCATAGGTGATCGTGATGGTCTCGCCCGGCTGGAGCGCCGTGTTCCGCAGGACGTAGACGGGCATCCCGGCCGCGGCGAAAATGTTGCCGTGCATGCCCAGCCATGGGCGAGTGGATTGTTCCCATTGTGCGCCGGGATTCGAGCAACGAATCGTGATGTAGTTTTGTTGCGATGGGTTTTCGCGGTTGAACGGGTCGAGGCGCGCGACTAATTCCCACGCGACCATGACGCCGCCCCCGGGTTGCATGGGCATTTCGCCGATGGTGTACGTTTGTTCGAAGGTGACGAACGAATCGACGACGTAGGGGCCGGTGGCGGTCGAAGTCACCGTCCCGATCGCGCCGGGTTGTTCCTCTTTCACTTCGAGTTCGCGCACGACTTCCGTGACGAACGGCAAGACCACGGGAAGCGTGTTGCGGAGTCCGTCCACGGCCTGACGGGCTTGCGTCACCACGCGCGGCAACTCAACGGGGATGTGGACACCGCGCAGGGCGAGCTTGTTCGCCCACGGCCAGATCACGTCGATGCGATCGGCGAGATTGTTCAGCGTCGTGGGGACAGTTTGGACTTCTTCCTTGAGGGCCTCGACGCGGTCGCGGAGGTCTGGTGTGAGGTAGTCGCCTTTCGCGTAGAGGGGTTGGGCGAGGGCGGAAGAGGAGAGGAGAAATAGAGAAACATAGAAGAGGACGCGGACTTCGATTTCGTTCGTGAGGTATCGGCGCATGGGTGGATTGTAAATGGGGTTGGGGGTAGGGTGCGAGGGGGATGACGGGGGAAGTGTCGGGGGCGATAGCGCCGACGCGCGGGAGCGCGTCCCTCCCGGGGTTCGTGGTACGATTTGCGCGCATGGAACCCGCCTATTACACGAACGCCCAGGCAGGCCGCCTCGCGCGGGTTATACCCGATCTCGTCCGCAGCCGCCAGCTTCTGTTCGACCTCGTCGCGAAAGACCTCAAAGTCCGCTACCGCTACGCGTTGATGGGCGTGCTCTGGGCGGTGCTTGAGCCGCTGTTCATGATGCTCGTGCTGACGTTTGTATTCTCGATCGTCTTCAAGGAACGCATGGCGTCGTTCGGCATCGAAAACGGGCGGGCATACGCCGCGTTTATCCTTGCGGGTTTGATCCCGTGGCAATTCTTTGCAGCGGCGGTTTCGAGCGCGACGACGTCGCTGGTCGACAACCGGACGCTCGTGCAGAAGGTTTACTTTCCTCGCGAAGTCGTGCCACTGTCGGCGATTGGTGTCGCGGTCGTCAATTTCCTGATCGGCGCGGTGTTGTTGTTGATCGTTTCTGCGGCATTGACGGGAAAACTGCCGGGCGAAAATGTTGTGTGGATCCCGCTGATATTCGCGATTCAGTTCGGGTTTATCGTGGGGCTCGCGTTGATTTTTTCGACGCTCAACGCAGTCTTCCGCGATATTGCGTACATGGTTGAGGCTGGGATTTTGTTTGGGTTTTACGCGACGCCGATCTTGTATCCGCCGGAGCTGGTTCAGGAATCGTTTCCGCGGCTCTACTGGTTGTTCATGGCCAATCCGATGGCAAGTATCGTGACGGCGTATCGCCAAGCTTTTCTCGAAAACCAGACGCCCGAGCCGGTGTATCTCGTTTGGTCCGCCGTCGTCGCGGCGGCGGCGCTTGGGTATGGCGCGTGGTTGTTTCGGAAGCGCGCGCCGATGGTGGTCGACACGCTCTGATGGCGATCATCGAAATTGACGGCGTATCGAAGCGCTACTTCGGCCGTGCCGGCGGGCGTGCGTTGTCATCGCGCGCGGGGGTGCGCGAGTTATTTCTCGGGCGTCGGCCGGAACCAGTGACGGCGCTCGATGACGTGACGTTTCAGGTCGAGGCCGGCGCGTCGCTGGGCATCATCGGCGCGAACGGATCGGGCAAGAGCACGCTGCTGAAACTGATCGCGGGCGTGACGTCGCCGAGCGCGGGGACGATTCGCGTGGGCGGGCGCGTCGCTTCGCTGCTCGAGTTGGGCGCGGGGTTTCATCCGATGCTTACGGGGCGCGAAAACGTGTATCTGAACGCCGGACTTCTCGGCATGCGTCGCAAGCAGGTGCGCGAGCGCTTCGACGACATCGCCGCGTTTTCGGGCATCGGCGGATTCATCGATCATCCTGTCGACACCTATTCGAGCGGGATGTACGTGCGACTCGCGTTCGCGGTCGCGGTGCATACGAATCCGGATATTTTTCTCATCGACGAGGTGCTTTCGGTGGGCGACGAAGCGTTTCAGCGCAAATGCCGCGGACGTATCGGCGAATTGCGCGAGCAGGGCAAGACGATATTGTTCGTGTCGCACGATTTGGCGATCGTGAACACCGTGTGCAATCGCGTGGTGTTGCTGAGTCAGGGACGCATGGTGATGCGCGATTCGGCGAGCAAGGCGATCACGTTTTATCTCGCGCAAGTCGGGGCAGCGGAAGGCGTGCACACACTGACCGACGGCGCGTTCGAGGCCGTGCTGAGCAATGGGCGCATCGCGCTCTTTCACAACCACGAGGCGATCACATCCGCGTCGGGATTCTTGATCCGCCTGAGTAGTCACGGCGCATGGCACGCGAGCCAGGAGGCGGAGTGGCGCATTGCGGAGACGGGTCCGGGCGAATGCGTCGCGGAGGGGCGCATGACGCGGCTACCAGTCGTGCTACGGTGGCATCTGAAAACCGAGAACGGCGCGTTGACGTGGCGTGTCGCGCTCCAGTGCGAGCAACGTACGCGGATCGACGCGTTCGAACTGATGTTTTATTTTTCGCCGCAGTATGCCGGGTGGACCTACGACGACGATGCGGGCGAGTTTCCTGAATTCTTGCCGCAGGATTTGAGCACCTCAGCCGTGATCGCGCCGGAGGGACTCTGCGAGGAGGCGGGATTGGCTCCGCGAGAGGCTGCGCAGGTACCTCCCATGCTGCTCAGCTTTTCGAGCGAGCTGCCGAATCTGCGCGGCTATTGGGCGAATACGGACTACATGACGGGCTGCCGCCTCCTGCAGACTGAGGGCGCGTTGGGCGCGCGCGGCGAAGAAGTGCCCGCCGGCGAGTACGAGCTGATGACCGTCACGGCGCGGCCGCTCGCGGACGTGCAGTCGCTGCGCGAAGCGGGCACGAGGGCGCGGCGGCGCACGATCGAGAGTGGCGAGATTGGGGCGCGGTTCGAGCGGGGATGTTTTCGAATCAGCTACCGAGGCACGCCAATTACCGCGAGTTTGCACTTGTATGCGTCGCTGTTGATTCAGAATCTGTGGAATGACAGCCAAAACCTGCGCTGGGACCATTTCGAGGAACGCGACGGCACGCTACTCTTTCGCGGCATGTCGCGTCGTTTTCCGTTTGCGCTCGAGTGGCGCGTAGCTGCGATAGAGAATGGCTTGAGCGTTGCGTTGACGCTCGAGGCCCGCGAAGCATTCGACGCGCAGGAGTATCACACGACGATCGTGCTCGTTCCCGAATACTCCGCGTGGAAAACGGAACACGAGTCGGGCGCGTTCAGCGAATTCGATCCGGCGTCGAACGATTGGAAACATCTGAACGTGCGTTACGAGCCATCGGCGTTTATCGAAGCGAGTGGCGATGGACTACCGACGGTTCGTTTGGAGTCGGACAACATTGACCGTGCGCCGATCATGACGCCAATCAACACGGGCGTTCATCAGCACTGCCGCGTCCTACAGGCGCTCCACGCGCCGCGGCAGGGCGCGTTTCATTTCGAGGCTGGCCGACACGCGTATTTCGAGGGACGGGTGTTGATCGCGCCGCGCTAGTCCGAGCGCCAATCGGTTGACAAATTGTCACCCATCGCATATAACGAAGCCCTACGGGTTCGCGTGCTTGTACCGACGTCCCTCACGGGCTGGAAGCCCGTGCCACGTAGGTTTGCGTGGGACCCAAGGAGCGCGTCATGCCTGCCGTGGGGTACCAGCGTGCCGAGGACCGGGCCAGCCAAATTTTGCGCGGGGCACGCGAAATTTTTCTGAGCGAGGGTTGGGACGGCTTTAGCATCGAACGGATCGCCGAGTTTGTCGAATGTTCGCGTCCGCTGGTCTACAAACATTTCCCCTCGAAGGAAGAGATACTTCTAGCGCTCGCCATCGAGAGTAAGCAGCGGCGCGTGCGGCGTGCGGAGCGCGCCACGACTTTTCAGGGGCGCACGCGCGAGAAAATGCTGGCGCACGGCGAGGTTGAAGACTTGCTGTTGCCGCGCGATCTTCCGGTGGAGCTATTCGTCGCGTCGACTTGCCTACGCGTGAAGACGAGCAAGAAGCGGCAGGACCAATTGAAGAAGATGGACGTGCGCGCGGTGGCGGTCGGCGCCGGGGTTATCCGGGAAGCGATCGCGGCGGGAGACGTAACGCTTCCCGAAGGCATGCGGCCCGAAGAGTTGTTGTTCGGCATGTGGTCGATTCGCTGGGGCGCGGCAAATTTGATTCGGTCAGACATGCCGCTCGCGCAGGCTTCGATTCATCATCCGGCTATGGCGATCTATTCGGCGCTGGGCGCGATGTTGGATGGATACGGTTGGCGGCCGCTTTCGAGTGAACTCGACTACAAAGCCACGCGTAAACGGGTGCATGCGGAGATTTTTCCGCCGAGTGTCGTGAACGAGATTTTGGGAATCGATTGGTCGGGACAACCGCGGCAGCCGCACAAGTCATTCTGAGCGCTAGCGAAGATTCTTCGCTGGCGCTCAGAATGACCCGTAGCGCGACGTGAACT
>JBGTJY010000117.1:0-11360 GCA_041744855.1 Candidatus Hydrogenedentales bacterium | reverse complement strand
AAAGCAGCATAGGCCCGCGCCAAATTCCTGAGTGCGAGTTCATACTTCGGGTCCAAAGTCACGCTACGCTCAAAGTATTTCGCCCCCTCCTCGACAAACCCGTGTTCCGCGCACGCACTACCCATATTGTTGAGCGTCTCTTTGTTCGATCCCCCCGCGGCAATTCCCAACTCAAAGTGCCGCAGTCCTTCGTCCTTTTCCCGAGTTTCTAACAACTCCCGACCCCTCGCAAAGTGGTAGTCAGACAGAATCATTTCCGCCGTCAACTCTGCTCGCGCCTGCGAAATGTTGAGAGCGTCCCACCCGTATTGTTCCCAATGGTCCGGTCGAGCCCACTCCTCATCCGCATGAACGACCCGATACAGCAACCCATCGTTCTTTAGTTGCACACCGTCCAGCTTCGGAAACGCCCGTTTCTTGGTGTAATACACCGGGCGCTCGGAGTTCATGATCACCCAGTCTTCGATGACCTGATCTTGCGCCTCGTTCGGAATCCGGTCGAAATGGCGCTTCATACTCTCCGGCATATCCTCATAGAGCGCTTTTTCTGGATAGCCGTACTTGTTTCCGATGAACACGTCCGGCCGTTCCCCTTCGACCGCTTGCAAATACAGGGCCGGAAAAGTCGCATGATCCGCTGTCGGCAGATAGATCGCATACGGCTCCATCGTCAGAAACACATTTCGCGCATAGTCTCGCGCGAAAAAATATTCCGATTTATCGTTGACCCAGCGATGCGTGCTTAGGGGCATGACCACCGCCGCGATTGCAACTGCTCCGGCAATCGGGAGGAGTCGAGTTCCCCGCCATCGCTTCTCTGCAATCCAAGCAACAGCGCCGCCGATGAGCACCGCCGCCACAATGTACAGAGGCATAAAAAATACTCCATTGACCCATTTTGAAGTCCTGTCGAGGTCGAAATTTAATAGGACGATAAACACGAACGCGATCCCAAGCCCGAACCCAATCAGGCTAGTTCCGAGGAACTTGTTTCGCCGCCACAGTGCCCAACCACCAAGAATCGGCAACAACGCCAGCCACGGAGTGAATTGCTCGCCAAACTGCCGCCCGACTTCGCCTATCTGCAGGAAGAACCGTCCAACACCGCGCTCGTTGACCGTCGCACCCAGGCTGTACTGCTTGCGCATAACCACGTCCCAGAAGTTCGCCCAATTCTCCGGATTCCCCCAATCCACCGGAGGATTCGCAAGCGACCGAATCGGCAGATACGCGTAAACACTGAGGCACGCGATCGCAATAGCCGTGCACGAGGCGTAAATTTTCCATCGCCGCCAAGGTTCCCGATCGATCCAAAGGATGAAGGCCACAAATAGCGGCCCGGCCAGCAGCATCGTGTTGTGATTGCCGAGACTCAGACCGTAGACAAGGGCCAGCGCGTAGAGGTACGACGTGCGGTGTGACTGGTACCACAGGATTAGCGCCAGAATGCATGAAATCAGAAACAGCGCGTTCAGCGCGTAAACTTCAGCAATCAACGACTGCTCCCAGAACTCTTTCGAGAAGGCGAGTGCGAGCCCAGCCACAAGTCCAGCTAGCCGGCTATCCGTCAGTTTAGTGGTCAGTAACGAAAGCAATGCACAAGCGATTGCGGCAAACACGGCCGACGAAAGTGCAACGCGCCACGCCACCGAACCCCACGGCAAATACGTGAACGGATGCGTGAGAAGACACCAGACCGGATAGCCGGGAGGGTGTGGGATGCCCAGGGTGTAGGATGCGGTGATCAGCTCGCCGCTGTCTTCGCCTGTTACCGTCGGTGGCAACATTGGGATGTAGACTATGAGCACTGCGGCGACTACGACTAGGGCCAAAATGGCGTCCTGCTTTCGGAGCGGGCGCATCCACTGCGGCGCGGGCAAAAGCCCCGTGTACGGCGGCGGCGAATCATCTCGCACGACAGCCTCTGCTTCGTTCCCGTGATCCGACTGATTAGCTTGGAGCCGGCGCGCTACCTGACGAACGGTTTCCTTGTCGAGCCCAGCCGCTCGGGCGAGCTTGGTGTCACTAAAACGTCCACAGTACGCTTCGATATAGGCCCTTTTTGCTTTTGAGAGTCTTGAAGTAGGCATACGGTTTTTTACTCGCGCGGAGCGCTCCGACGCGGTCCAGGCTCCAACCGGTCCAAGCGTTCAGAGTAGCAGATAGAAGCTCCTGTAGCACCTCAACTTTCGGACAATTTGTGTGGAATGAAAGAAGAAATCAAGGGGTATACTGGAAATGTCGGGCGGCGGATTGTTTGTTCAATCGCGCGCGGAGGTTGCTGGATATGTCGCTGGATTGAATGATGTTTGGTACGGAAGATGCCAACTTCCGCGCCGATATCGGCCAGGAGCCAGGTCGGGATTCGTTGTTCGTAGGCGGTGTAGACGCGGATCGACTCCCACGGATCGACGATTTCGCCGGTATCTTCGTCGAATTCGAATTCCGTGTGTTTAAGATAGCTGTTGCCCTTGAGGGAAAGTTTCATTTCGGGGGCCCCGACGGCGTTGGCGCCCGAGAAATTGCCGACGAGATCGACGCGGATGCCAATGTTCGCGGAGCTCTCCCCCCAGACAATTCGCGGCGATGAACCTCGCATCCGTCACGTTGGATTCGAAGGGGTTGAACGCATCAAAAGAGCTGAATTCGTTCGCCGGGGTCCTCGGGAAGAGATCGGTACCGAAGACGAGGAGCAATTCTTGTGGCACTCCGGATTCGTTGAATCGCAGTCCCCTGCCAAGAAATTCTCTGAGGGCGCTTTGATAGGCGCGCGGGCCTGTTTGGACGATGCCGGTAAGGGGATCGAGAAACCGATAATCTGCGACGGTGTCCGGGAGGACAACCGGGTCCCCATTCGCGTTGAACACGTGCCTTCTTGGGCCGTTGTGAGGTTGTATTTGGCGGAGAGGATGGCTTGTTTTGGCAACTGTCGTCGTTGTAAGAGAATCCGATGAGGGGCAGACGTGTCTGCATCGCGGTAAGAAAGGAGGTTAGGTGCGCGGCGTTTCTCGCACTATAGACGCGGTCGTATAAATCCGCGAGATTTTGGTCGTCGGGATGGGCCCCCAATCGAATCCTTCGCCGAAGTGTTTGCGAAGAAAAGTTTCGCGCTTCCACAAACGTCGCTGAAACGCGACGGCTGGCGGTTGGAAAGTGAGGTAAAACTCGGGTTGTTGGAGCGGCTTCGGAATTCGGGCGCGCCGCTTGGGGAATATGTGAACGGACGTTTCAATCGGGGGATTCTGACCGGCCTGAACGAGGCCTTTGTCGTGGACCGCGCCACCCGCGATCGCCTTATTGCCGAACACCCCACCTCCGCCGAGGTTCTCAAGCCGTTCCTGCGCGGGAGAGATGTGAAGCGCTGGCGAATTGATCCGCAAGACATCTGGCTGATCTTCACTCGCCGTGGAATCGACATAAGAAAATACCCGGCGATTCTGAAACACCTCAAGCAATTCAAAGCTCAACTCACTCCCGGCGTGCCCGTCGGGCGGAAACCCGGGAGTTACGAATGGTACGAGATTCAAGACAACATCGCGTACTGGCACGAGTTCGAGCAGCCGAAGATCATATACCCCAATATCTGTTCGCGAAACGAATTCACTTGGGATGAAACTAAGTACTTCTCCAATCAGAAAACGTTCATGATAGTGGGGTAGTCCAACGTTTTTGCTCGGCCTCTTGAACTCGTCAGTCGTCTTTTGGCTTTTTCAGCAACTCATCCCGAAACTACAAAACGGTTTCTTCGAGCCGGGCGCGATGTACTTGGGCGAGTTTCCGATAGCGACCTCTTCGATCCCCCAACGAACGCAATGCGAAGTACTAGTCAATCTTCTCCTTTGGTTAAACCGAGTTAGGTTCCCATCGGGAATCACAAGCGGCGCGCGATCCGCTGATGCTTGCGTATTTGGAGCAAGTCTTAAACGCGCTCATCTATGAACTGTATTTGCCCGGAGAAGTGCACGGCGCGGGCTTGCAATTCTTTGACCTCGTCGAGCGCCTCGGAATTCCCGATATCGATGCCATTCCAGAATCCGAACGCCGGCCTCGACTGCGCGCCGAATTCGAGAAGCTCTACGATGCTAATCATCCCCTACGCGTCGCGTTGAGCAAACTCCAAACGCTTGAGGTAGTCGGTATTATCGAAGGCACACCGCTCGCGTCAAAACGAGGTTGAGGCCGTCGCGCCCACTATTCCTATCGCCGCACGCCAAAGCAGCGTTTCGGAGGGCGAAGCGGATCCTGATGAGGTTAGTGTATCGGCACTCTTTGAGGACTCCGATACTGCTCTAGCCGATAAAGTCGGGGCCTGTCCCGCGCCGGACGATCCCACGCTAAAGTCGTAATCGAAGTCGCCGCCAGCGCCACATTGACCGCATTGGCCGCACGCGACGGGTCGTCCCGATCCGGAATCTTGATTTCTACCGGGACGAAGCCTTTCTATGCCGTATATGCGTGAATGGTGAAGGGACTGCCACGTTAAAAAAAAAACGGCTCACACAAATGTCGCGTGTGACACGACTTGTCAACGAGAGGGCGTTGGCGGCGAGAGAAAACTAATGGCGTACCCGGAGGGACTCGAACCCCCAACCTTTTGGTCCGTAGCCAAACGCTCTATCCAATTGAGCTACGGGTACACGAGGACGGGCATTTTAGCAAAGCGCGGCGGGTCGCTCAACCGAAATTAAATTTGCCACGTATGCTCACGAATATTTACGAATTGTATGCGTACTGGGTCGTTGGAGATGGACAGGTTTGAATGGATGACGATTTGTTCTGATGGGTCGGCTGGCTTACTGAAAAGACGACAATATGGGGTAAGGTTTTTGTCGATTACGATTACGATTACGAAGCACGCGCACGAGGGGTGCTGGCGAGATCGTATTTCGTAGCAGCATGGGGGTGCGCGCCCGAATCGCTCAAAAGCTGAACATGAGTAGGAAGCCGGTGGCGCGGAATGCGAATGCGGCGAGCGCGATGCGGATGTGCCAGCTGCGGCCGGCGGGCGAGCCTTTGCCGAGGAATTGTCGCGCGCCGAGGAATACCGTGGGGAAATAGAGGGCGAAGGCGATCGATGAGGAGAGTATGTGACTGCTTTCGAGGAACGAATAGTTCTGCGTCATTGCGTCTTGGATGACGTTGCGTTGGATTTGGAGCGCGATGACAAGGGTCGTGTCGATGCCGATGCCCGCGAGCATGAGGGGGACGTGAACCTTTGTGCGCTTTCGACTCGCTACGCCGAAGACGAGGAATAGAAACGCGATAGTGGCGACGAGGCGTTCAGTCATGGGAGTGCCTTCGGAGCCTCTGGCGTGGAGGGATGGGAAGCATAGGAAGAATGGGAATTATGGACATCGTGGACGACGTAGTCTTGGTGGACGGGTAGCGACGGCGGCTATTCGTGAACTTTGATAGGGGGTCAGTGGTGAGGGGTTGCGCATTGTAGCGTTGGGGCGCTCGGTAGACCAATTGTTTCGCTTGGGGTGGCTTGCTATATTCGCGCGGGCATGCGAGCTACAAGCGGAAGGGACGGGGCCATGAGTGACTCAGGGGTGGCGGTCAAACCGTATATTCCCGCGGACAGGATCGTCGCGGAGACGACATTTCTCTCGATCGGCTTGGGCATCATTCTCGCCGTGGTGATGGCGGCGGCGAATGTGTATCTCGGCCTGTATGCCGGGTTGACGGTGAGCGCGTCGATTCCCGCGGCCGTGATCTCGATGGCGATTTTGCGGGGGGTTTTTCGGCGGGGGACGATTCTCGAGAATAACATCTCTCAGACGATCGCATCCTCCGGCGAGAGCCTTGCCGCGGGGGCGATATTCACGATTCCCGCGCTCATCCTCGTGGGCGCGTGGCAGGATTTCGAATTCTGGCCGACGACGTTCATCGTCATGACGGGCGGACTGCTCGGTGTCGTGTTCATGATTCCGTTGCGGCGCGCGCTCATTGTCGAGCGGACGGACCTTACGTATCCCGAGGGCGTCGCGTGCGCGGAGGTGCTCATCGTTGGGCAGGAGGGCGGCGCGGGGATTAAGTGGATCGGGATTGGACTCGGCATCGGGGCGATTTTCAAGTATCTCGTGTCGGGCTTTGCGCTGATTCGGGGAACGGTGGAGGGTGCCGTCGCGGCGGGAAAGAGCGTGTTCTACGCAGGTTCCGACATGAGTGTGGCGATGTTGGGTGTGGGCTATATCGTGAATCTCTCCGTCGCGGCGCAGGTGTTTGCGGGCGGCGCGATCGGGTGGCTGATCGCGATTCCCATCCTCGGCGGGTACACGGAGGGCCCGGCGGTTGAATACGCGGCGGGATTGTGGTCGTCGCAGGTGCGGTTTATCGGGGTCGGCGCGATGTTGGTCGGCGGGGTGTGGTCGATTTGGAGCGTGCGCAAGGGAATTCGCGATGGCATCGCGAGCCTGCGCGGTGTATCGACGCGGGGACGGGAAGAGGCATTGCGGACGGAGCGCAACATGGCGTTCTCCGCGATGTTTACGATTTTCATTGTCACCACGATCGGGACGTTCGTGCTCTACGACTATCTCACGGAAAGCCTGTTCGTCGCGTTGGTCGCGGGGACGATGATGATTTTCGCGTCGTTTTTGTTTGTCGCGGTGGCGACGTACATCGTGGGGCTGGTGGGGAGTAGCAATTCGCCGGTTTCGGGCATGACGATTTGCGCGCTGTTGTTGACCGCGGGCGTGTTGCTCGCGTTGGGGATTCGCGGCGATTCGGCGATTCTTGCGACGTTGGGCGTGGCGGGCGTGGTGTGTTGCGCGGCGTGCACCGCGGGCGACATTGCGCAGGATCTCAAAACCGGGCAACTCGTCGGCGCGACGCCTTCGAAGCAGCAATGGTGCGAGGTGATCGGCGTCATCGCGCCGGTGTTCGTTCTCGCGCCGGTGATGTCGTATCTGCACAAGGCGTATGTCATCGGCGAGGGCCTGCGCGCTCCTCAGGCGACGTTGTTCGCGAGTCTCACGGATGGATTCTTCGGGGACGGCACGATTCCGTGGACAATGGTGGGAATCGGCGCGGGCATCGGCGTCGCGATCATCGCCGCGGATTTGTATCTTCGTTCGCAGTCGAGCAAATTCCGGCTACACATCATGCCAGTCGCCGTCGGTATCTACTTGCCGGTGTCAGTCGCGGTGCCCATTTTCCTCGGCGGACTACTCCGCCATTTCACGACCGGACGCAGCGAGACGGATGCGGTCTCGGAGGCGCAGGACAAGGGAGTGCTATTCGGCTCGGGCCTGATCGCGGGAGAGGCGCTGATGGGGATTGGGCTGGCCGTGCCGATTAGTTTGCAGTGGGTATTCTTCACGTATGAGGGGATGGCAGGTAGCGCGCCGCATTGGGTTATTTCGTTGGTGCTGTTCGCGGGGGTGATTGGGGCGTTTCGGTGGGTGGCGCGGCGAGCGTGAAGGTTAGGGCATATCAATGGAGACGCACCCGAGTATTTGTAGCGACGATGGTGTGGGAGGCCAGCGCGCTTCAATTGAAACAAGCAACCTGACACCGTCTAGGCTTCGTGTTCTTACTCGGTTTGGCTTACTGGCCATCGTGCCGGTCACGCTAGCGGCAATAGGATACTTCGCCTCCATTCGCGGGTATCGCGAACTTTCGGACGATTTTCCCGAACTGAATTTCGCTCTCGGATCGCTTGAGATGCTGTACGCGATTCAAAATAAGCCTGAAGCATGGGAACGCGCTCCTCGGATTCGCCATCAACTGCACGACTATTTGAGTTCGCAAACCGAACTGGTGGCGAACGATTACTTTGCGACGAGCGTGCAAGAGGAATTCTACGCCGTGCTCTTTGATCTCAGGGAAACAAAAGGTGATCCGGATCCTGGCGTTGCCGAATCTGCAAAAGCGCGATTGTTAAATCGGTTTCCCGAGCTATACGACCCATACGACGCCATTACCCCGCTCGGCCAGTCGTCGTATTTATTTGTTGGTAGTGCAGTGCTGATCTTGGCGATCCTGCCGATATCCGCGTTCGCTTTTCGCGGCGGGATAACCTTTCGGCTCGTTGAAATGAAGGTCGTGACAGAGGAAGGGAACACGCCATCGCGTTTACACGCGGGTTGGAGGTGCACGCTGGGTGTTTTCCTGTTTCTAATTATCTTACTCGCATCTCTAAATTTGGCCATGGTTATTTTTGCTAGAGAACGGTGGCCAGGGCTGGGATGGACGCTCGCTGAAAGGACGGCTGGTGGAGCCATCGCGATGACCGTGACGTACGCGTTCACGATCGTTCACTACGTAGCGTTTCGACGGAGCCTGCCGGATCGTCTGGCAGGGACTTACGTAATTTCTAAAAAAAGGGATGGGAAGGCAAGAAGTTAACGTGGCGCGGCCATCCTGGCTGCGGAAAACACGGGCAGGAGGCCTTGTATATAGACGCTCCGGGGAGGCCACAGGCTGGAAGCCTGTGTCACGTTACAGAGAAGGGAAAGCTCTGGGCTTCCAGGCTGAAAGCCTGTGTCACATTGGTACTAGTGGTGACTTTCCTTGGCCCATGACGAATTCGCTTTGGTGCAAACCGGCCTTGGCTGGGTTGTCGATGATGTATTTTCTATAGTGCTCGAGTTGAGCCCAACTTCGAACGGCGTGATCAAAGGATTCACTCATCCAGAATGGGCCAATGGTGCCGTGGGCGCGATTGATCGCGTTGGAAGTGAATGATTTCCAGGAGTGGAGGATTGAGCTGAGGTCAAAATTTGGGTGGGGCTTCACAAGCGCGTGGACATGGTTGGGCATGACTACGAAAGTGTCGAGCTCGTAACGCGTGCCATCGAAGTGACGCAGTGCGGAGGCAACGAGTTCGTTAAGTTGGAGATTTCGAAGCCGACATGAGCCGTGACCCGCGTCGAGCCATTTGTGAATTGTACGGGTAAATCGTTCGTCGTATTGCTCCCGGTCGACGTCGCTGAGAGGCGGAGGGTGATGGCGGAGCCATGTCTTTTTTTCTTCGTTGAGTTTTTGCAACATGGTCTGTGGTAGCGAATCTACGGTGCGAAATGTTACGAAGTACGTGCAGCCGATTTGTTTCCAGTGCGGGAGATCGCGTTCATGGCGGTAGACTTCGGCTTCAGGGTCTAGGGGAGTGAAAACGTTGTTGGGAGTTTCCATGGTGATAGGCGCACAGGCTGGAAGCCTGTGTCACGGTGCGGACTCTTCTCGTTTCTTTGGGGCCTTCGGCGGGTTTTCTTTGATGAAGTCGGTGAGTAGGGGGCCGGGGGTTAGGTCTTTTCCGGCTAGGCCTGGGTGGTCTTTGGGGTAGCGGTAGGCTCGGAATACTATGTTGGTGGGTTTGCCGGTTGGGCTTTGGGTGCTGGAGCCTGGGGGGCCTACTACGGGGTTGATGTAGCGCCAGACTTCTTGTTTGTCAGGGGTGACTTCGAAGAAGGTGCCGCTGGAGCCTGCGCAGATTAGGGTGTTGCCGTTGGGCATGCGGCGGGCGCCGGAGATGAAGAAGGCGTAGAGGTCTTTGGGGTTGGGTGCGGCGTATTCCCACGCGGGCTGTGCGGGGCCCCAGGGTTTGCCGGCTTCGCGGGTGTAGTTGCCGGTCGCGTCGAGTGGCGGCACGATTTCGACGACGGTGGAGTAGTTGCCTTCGGGGCGTCCGCGGCCGTTGTTGAAGATGAGGAGGTTGCCTTCGCCGGGGTAGCCTTTGGGAATCCAGTTCACGTCGTGTTGGGCGAAGAGCGTTTGTTCTTTTTCGGCGCCGAGGCGGTAGGCGAAGGGGTTGCCCCAGCGGTAGAGGAGGTCGCCGCCTTTGCCGCTGCGTCCGCCGGTGTGGCCTTTGGCTTCTTCGGTGGTGGTGCTGTGGTCGATGATCCAGATTTCGTTGTTGCCGAGTACGCTGAGCGCGATTTGGTCGAGGTCGGCGTTGTAGGCGATGGCGTTGGTGTGGAGCCAGTCGGCGTTGCGCGCGGAGCTGCGGCGGTTCTTGTTCTTGTCTTCGGTTTTAGTGTCGCCGCCGAGATAGCCGAGTGCTTCGAGTTCGCGCTTCTCTTCTTCGGAGATGCGGTCCATCCAGAGTCCGGGGGGATTGATGTCGAGCAGTTCGGGATGCTCCTCGACCTTCGCGTAGTTGGCTTTGGTCTCATCGAAGTCTTGGACGAGGTGGTCCCAGATGTGCCACTGCCAGACAACCTCTCCCCCAGTCGGCCGCGTCGGTTTCACCTCAATCACATGTTCGGGCCAGATGCCGTCGTCGCCGATGAGTTCGGGGTCGCGGCCGGCGGCGATGGATTCATCTTTGGATTTTTGTTCCCACGCGAGGATGAGCACGTTGCCATTCGGGAGCGCTTCGATGTCGTGGTGCATGAGGTACTGGTCGCTCGAGTAGACGAATTCCCAGAGGACTGTGCCGTCCCATGCGACTTCTTGTACGCCGTATGCCGCGCCGCCGCCTTTGAAGTGTCCGTTGCCGACGTTGCCGTAGGAGGTGGGCCGGAGGAGATTGCCGTTGGGCAGGAGGTCACACGCGCCGGTGCGCCATTCGCTGTCCCAGAAGTGGATGACGCGGCCGTCGTTGTCGATGAGGTAGGTGCCAGCGGCGTCGAGCGGGGAGAAGAGGGTGTAGCCGTCGAATGCGGCGGGGTCGTGTTTGATGAGGCCGCGGGGGGGCTCTTGAATTTCTGGAGTTTGGGCGAGGGCTGCTGTTGTGCAGGCGAAAGCCAGTAGCGTGCGGAGCATGGGGCGGGTCCTCGGTTATGCGGTTAGTGAAAGCGCAGCAAAAAAACATATTAGCGAGGAATTGGGGGCGGTTCAATTGGGGTATTGGCGTTGGGGCGTTGAGAAGTTGGGGAGGTTGGACTACATGGACTGAGTGGACGTGTTGGGGGGACGACGATGACGATGACGATGACGATGACGAACGGGCTGCGGTAGTGTGTGGGATAACGAACGGCGTTGGGGTGCGGCGTGAGGGATAGGAAAGGAGAGCGGCCGCGGGGCTTTTGCCGCCGCGGCCGCGAGAAATTGCGGTTGGTTTTGGGTTACTTGGTTCTACGCCATTTGTAGAACGGGTCGCGCTGGTCTTGTGGTTGGAGGTAGTTGTGGACGAGGTCCTTTGTCGCGTTGACGTCGGAGTCGTCGAGGCCGCCGATTTTGTCGAAGCGGGTCTTTTGCGCGGGCGTCAATTCGGGCGCCATGTCGGGCATGACGTTGCAGGTCAAGAAGATGAGCAACTCGACGTTTTCCTTCACCACGCTTTGGTTGCGGAAGAGGAAGTTGAGTACGGGAATGTCGCCTAAGATGGGCGTTTTGCGCACGGTTAGCTCGTCGTCGAAACGGCGGAGGCCGCCGATGAAGATGGTCTGGCCGTTGGCGACCAGGAGGCTGGT
>JBGTJY010000116.1:0-3405 GCA_041744855.1 Candidatus Hydrogenedentales bacterium | reverse complement strand
CGCAGCGTCGCCGATGATTGCGGAGGCCTATGTTGATGCTTACAAAATATCAGAGCCTCAAGTGATTTTGAATGTTTTCCCCAAAGCAAATGCACCAGCCTCGCCAACACCGCGCGGAACGCCGGCTCACCGCCCGAGTCTCTATTGGTTCTCACAAACGGTTGGACCAGGGCGCGGACTTGAAACGGCCGTTGATGCGCTGGCACAGGCACGAAGTAAGCCAGGATTTTACCTGCGCGGAACCCCGGCTTCCGGCTACCAAGTTAGCCTTGTTTCACGAGCGGAGCGGCTCGGAGTGGCCAATCGATTGCACTTTCTCCCGCCCGCGGCGCCGGGGGAGCTGGAGCGTTTGGGTGCAGAATATGATCTAGGGTTCTCCGGAGAAACTGGATTTTCCTCCAACAACAAACTCGCGTTGGGGAACAAGCTCTTCAGCTATCTCAGTAGCGGCCTTCCTATCGTCGCGTCGGACATTCCGTCTCACAAGCGCCTGGCGCCGGAGCTTGGTGAAGCGATGTGGCTCTTTCGAAGCGGTAGTGCAATCGCTTTGGCGCACGCCATCGATAATTTGCTGCTTGAGCCAGACCGCTTGAAGGCCTGTCGCGCGCACTCGTGGGCCTTGGGCCAAACGCGGTTCAGCTGGGATTGCGAACAGACGAACATTATAAAAATCGTTGAAAAGGCTATGCGGTGACGAATACGGGGCTCGACGCCATTGACTGGGTCGGAGATAATCCGAACTTCACTAGTAGCTCCGCCAGGCGTTGCGCGATTATCTCGCCACATTTCCCGCCATCGACGCTCGCAGGCGTTCACCGCGCGCGGCATCTAGCAAAGCACCTGAGTTCCTTTGGATGGGAGCCCACCATAATCTGCGTGGATCCTCGGTACCACGTAGAGAAACTTGATCCCGGTTTGGCCGCCCTTGTGCCGAGCACGGTAGAAGTGGTTTGCACTGCTGCCATTCCTGTCGAATTAACTCGTCCGTTTGGGCTTGCAGGGGACATTGGGCTCCGCGGATACATGCATCTTCGTGCGGCCGTTGGGAAATTTATAGCCGAAAAGAAGCCGCGAATAGTGATGATCACCGGATCACCCTACTATCCGATGCTGATGACAAGCTGGATTAAGCGGCGCTGGGGCCTTCCGGTTTTTCTAGACTTTCAAGACCCATGGGTGTCGTCAAGCGGAGCGGCACTTCGCCGCTTTTCAAAAGGCAGACTCGCCCATCGCCTAGCTTTGGAGCTTGAACCTCGCGCCGTTCGCGCGGCTTCGTTCATAACGTCCGTATCGGATCGGCAAAATGCTGAGATGATAAGCCGATATCCGGGAATAGACCCATCGCGGATGGCAGCTATACCTATTGGCGGCGACCCAGACGATTTCAGCTCATTGCAGGGATACGATAATGGTATTGTGGTGCGAAGTCCCCATCTTTCCAACACGCATTTCAACATCAGCTATGCGGGAACGATCTGGCCGCCTGTGGTTAAAACTCTTCAGGTGATCCTTCGGGCACTTAGCCTTTTGCGAGAGCGGTCGCCCCTGGCCGCGCGCGGAATCCGTCTTAATTTTATAGGAACGAGCGCCAACCCCAATGACGATGACTTGCGTGTGGTGCCTTGGGCCGAGAAAATAGGTGTTCATGATCTTGTCTATGAGGTGGCCGAGCGACGTCCGTTTTTAGAAGCTCTTCAACTAATGGCTCAGACTGATATAAATCTTTTAATCGGTTCCGACGAACCTCATTACACGGCATCCAAGATTTACCCGGCATTGATGTCAGGCCGCCCATTCTTGTCCATTTTCCATCGCGCAAGTAGCGCGCACGGAATTCTTAGTTCAGCCGGGGGCGGCGTTGCTCTAGCGTTCGCGGATCAAGATCAGTTGGGCGCTTTAGTGCCTGTCGTCGCGGAAGCGATGGAACGCATCGCTGCGGACCCCCGTTCGCTGGGTCAAGTAGACCAGTCCGCGTACGCACCGTACACCGCCCATGCGGTTGCTGGCCGCTATGCTGAACTTTTCGGTAAGGCAATACTTTGATTTTCGGATGCGCTTAGCAATCTTAGCCTCGCACCCGGTGCAATATTACGCGCCGCTCTTCAGGAGTCTGGCCTGTCAGGTCGATCTGACGGTCTTTTATGCGCACAAAGCATCGCAGAACGATCAGGCGACGGCAGGGTTCGGGGTACCTTTCGATTGGGATGTCGACCTGATGTCCGGTTACCAGCATAAGTTTCTCTCCAACCTCGCGCGCCATCCGTCACCTAGCCGGTTCAATGGGGCCGACACCCCGGAGATAGGGCAGCGGTTGCGCGAAGGAGGTTTTGACACGTTGCTGGTCATGGGGTGGTACCTGAAGTCCTATCTTCAAGCGATCGCGGCGGCCAAGCGAGCCGGGATACCGGTCATGGCGCGCGGAGACAGCCACCTTGCCACTCCTCGCTCATTTGTGAAAACGCTTACCAAGAGAGCGCTTTACCCTTTTCTTTTGCGGCAATTCGACGCGGCCTTGATCGTCGGAAAGCGTAACGAGGAGTATTGGACCAAATATGGCTATCCTGCTGAGCGCATGTTCGATTCGCCCCATTGCGTGGATAACGAATGGTTCGCGTCCCGCGCAACCGAAGATGCACGAAATACATTACGCTCTCGCATGGGGATCAACCCCGAATCCAAGGTTGTGCTGTTTGCGGGGAAACTGGTTCATTTTAAGCGGCCGCTCGACGTCCTGGAAGGTGCCGCTAAGGCGCAACGAGACGGAGTAGCCGTCGAGGTTTTGGTCGCCGGGACTGGTCCACTGGAAGCAGCAATGGTCGCGCGTGCCGCAAAGCTTGAGGTCCGTTTGCATCTTTTAGGGTTCTGCAATCAGTCGCAGATGCCGGAGACCTACGCCGCCTCGGACGTGTTAGTACTTCCATCTACCGGACGCGAAACATGGGGCCTAGTTGTTAACGAGGCATTGGCGTGCGGATGCCCGATTCTCGTATCGGATGCCGTCGGTTGTGCACCGGACATGATGGAGCACCTCGGTCCGGAAGTAGTTTTTCCCTCTGGCAACATTTTCGAGATTGCCTCGTGTCTGAAGACCCTCCTGCTTGCCCCGCCCGCGGCAACTAGACTACACCGCGCTTCCGAAGCGTTCTCGCTTGAAGCTGCTGCCTCGGGGATCATGCAAGCTGCTGAGAAAATCTTAAAGGTTTAAATGAAGAGATGGTCGACCCACAGGTTACATTGGCTTCGCGTTTAGCGCGTTTTAATCTAAGGGCGGACCGAGGCGAAGCGCGGCCAAATTCATGACGTCGGGGCTTCGAAAGAAGTCGCTTCCGGGTATGTATGGTCTAAGGCGTACGACGTTGCCGACGATCCGAACGCGTGAGGCATCCCAAGCAAGTGGTGCGCGCA
>JBGTJY010000115.1:0-7230 GCA_041744855.1 Candidatus Hydrogenedentales bacterium | reverse complement strand
TGAAGAATGTTAGACGGATTTCGGGAGTAGGACAAGTCGGCAAGTCGGCCCGTCCGCGGCCCCCACAATCACGTCACCTCGTGCTCTTGCTCGTAATCGTAATCGTAATCGACCACTCTCCCGGTCTTCGCAACACCCCATCTTGCCGCCCCTCGCGCCGCCGCGCTATCATTCCCACGCGGAGCAAAGACGCAACCTCTAGCTCGCGCTCCCTCTCGGTCCACCAACACGATCACCGCCCCGGAGGCATCCATCATGGCGTTCGATATCGACATGGTTCGCAAGGTCTACGCGAACCTCGAATCCAAAGTGAAAGCAGCCCGCAAAGTCGTCGGCCGCCCGCTCACGCTCACCGAAAAAATCCTCTATAGCCACCTCTGGGATCCGATGCCGCCCGGACCCTTCACACGCAACGAATCCTACGTCGATTTCGCGCCGGACCGCGTCGCCATGCAAGACGCCACCGCGCAGATGGCCGTGCTCCAATTCATGCAATGCGGCCGCCCGCAAACCGCCGTGCCCAGCACCATCCACTGCGACCACCTCATTCAGGCCGAAGTGGGCGCGAAGGCGGACCTCGCGAAAGCGCTCGACGTCAATCGCGAAGTCTTCGATTTCCTCGCGTCGGCCTCGAACAAATACGGCATCGGATTCTGGAAACCCGGCGCGGGCATCATCCACCAGGTCATCCTCGAGAATTACGCGTTCCCCGGCGGCATGATGATCGGCACCGACTCGCACACCGTCAACGCCGGCGGACTGGGCATGATCGCCATCGGCGTCGGCGGCGCGGACGCAGTCGACGTCATGTCCGGCATGCCTTGGGAACTCAAATTTCCCAAACTCATCGGCGTGCGCCTCACCGGCTCGCTCTCCGGTTGGACCTCCTCGAAAGACATCATCCTCAAGGTCGCCGGCATCCTCACGGTCGACGGCGGCACGGGCGCGATCGTCGAATACTTCGGCCCCGGCGCCGACGCACTCTCCTGCACGGGCAAAGGCACCATCTGCAATATGGGCGCGGAAATTGGCGCGACGACCTCTATCTTCGCGTATGGCGAAGCGATGGAACGCTACCTCCGCGCCACCGATCGCGCCGACGTGGCCGACGCCGCGAACAAAGTCCTCGCGCATCTCCGGCCCGACCCGGAAGTCGAGGGCGACGCCGGGAAGTTCTACGACCAGATCGTCGAGATCGATCTCAACACACTCGAGCCGCACATCAACGGCCCCTTCACGCCCGACCGCGCCACCCCCGTTTCGCAAATGCGCGCTGAGGCCGAGAAGAACGGCTGGCCCACCGTCGTCGAAGTCGGCCTCAT
Organism: Candidatus Hydrogenedentales bacterium; assembly: GCA_041744855.1. GTDB lineage: Bacteria > Hydrogenedentota > Hydrogenedentia > Hydrogenedentales > JBGTJY01. The sequence continues at coordinate 5,908 of JBGTJY010000115.1, read as the reverse complement.
CGGCTCGTGCACGAATTCCTCCTACGAAGACATGACGCGCGCCGCGTCGATCGCCAAACAGGCGAAAGCGAAGAACCTCAAGACGAGATCCGAATTCACGATCACGCCCGGCTCCGAACAAGTCCGCTACACCGTCGAACGCGACGGCGTACTCAAGGATTTCGAAAACATCGGCGGCGTCGTGCTCGCGAACGCCTGCGGACCCTGCATCGGCCAATGGGCGCGGCACCGCAGCGGCCCGAAAGATGCCCCGAACACGATCGTCACGTCGTTCAACCGCAACTTCGCCAAACGAAACGACGGCAACCCCAAGACGCACGCCTTCGTCACCTCGCCCGAGATGGTCACCGCGCTCGCCATCGCCGGCGACCTCCGCTTCAATCCGATCACCGACACGCTTACCAACGAAGACGGCACGCAAGTGAAGCTCGATCCGCCCACCGGAAAAGAGCTGCCCCCCAAGGGTTTTGATTGCGAAGACCCCGGCTACCAAGCCCCCGCGGAAGACGGCTCGCAGCTCGAAGTGATCGTCGACGCCGGCTCGGACCGCCTGCAACTCCTCGAAGGCTTCACGCCGTGGGAAGGCACCGACCTCAGCGGTCTCAAGCTGCTCCTCAAGGCCAAAGGTAAATGCACGACCGACCACATCTCCATGGCCGGCCCCTGGCTCAAATACCGCGGCCACCTCGATAACATCGCCAACAACACCTTCACGGGCGCGACCAGCGCGTACAACAACACCGCCAACAAAGTGAAGAGCCAGCTCAACGGCGTCTACGGCGAAGTGCCCGCCGTCGCCCGCGCCTACAAGGCCCAAGGCCTCGGCAGCATCGTCGTCGGCGACGAAAACTACGGCGAAGGCTCCTCCCGCGAACACGCCGCGATGCAGCCCCGCCACCTAGGCGTCCGCGCGATCCTGGTCCGCTCCTTCGCCCGCATCCACGAGACCAACCTCAAAAAACAAGGCATGCTAGCGCTCACCTTCCAAAACCCTGCCGACTACGACAAAATCCAGGAAGACGACGCGATCGACATCGGCGGCCTAACCGAATTCGCCCCCAACAAACCCCTCAGCATCACGCTCCACCACAAAAACGGAACCACCGACCAATTCCAAGCCAAACACACCTACAACGAAAACCAAATCGAATGGTTCAAGGCGGGCAGCGCGCTGAATCTCATTAAGCAGCAAGTCCGGGCATAAGAATCGCGCGACCCGGGATCTCTCGATCCGATATCGCAACATCGACGCCATCGCGGTCCAAATATAAAGTGCCCCCAAAAGCCCGAAGGCCCAGGGGGCGATAGGGGCGCTGGTCGCCCAGCGTTGCCCTCCGTGACGATTTCCTTACTATGATTAGGAAGAAAACCGCCGCTCAGGTATACTACGTCGATACTATAGGAAAAGCTTTCGAAAGTCAAGCCCTAACTTGGAGAATTTGCAGTGGCTGCGCAGACCCAAGAAAAAACTGTCCTCGGCCTCGATCTAGGAGCGAACTCGATTGGCTGGGCCCTCGTTCGATTCAAGGGCGATTCCCCCTCCGGCCTCATCGCGATGGGAGTGCGAATATTCGAGGCCGGCGTCGAAGGCTCTTTGGAACAAGGTAAAGAGCAGTCCCGCGCCGTGGACCGCCGCGACGCCCGCCAGCGCCGTCGACAAACGGACCGCCAATCCCGCCGCATTGCCAATGTCGCCAGGTCCCTTCAACGGGCCGGACTCCTTCCGGCCGGCGACGTGTTCAATCCGACCGTCCGTCACGAAATATTGGTCGCGCTCGACCGCGCTATCTACGCGCGCTACGCTCCAGAGCATCGGGATAATCCCGCGCTCAATCAACTGCCCTACTTCCTGCGAGCCAGGGCGCTCGACCACAAGCTGGAGCTCGACGAAATAGGCCGCGCCTTTTACCACCTCGCTCAGCGCCGCGGATTCCTCAGCAATCGCAAGGATTCCGGCAAAAAAGACGAAGACAAAGGCGAAGTGAAAGAGCAAATCGCCGAGCTTCGCCAAAAGATGATCGACACCAACTCCCGTACACTCGGCGAGTATCTCGCGTCCGTCGATCCCGTCGAAGAGAAACGCCTTCGCAAACGCTGGACAGCCCGTAAAATGTACCAGGAAGAATTCGAATGCCTATTCGAAGCGCAACGCGTTCACTATCCAACGATCCTCACTGAAAACCACAAGGCTGCGCTCGCCGCCGAGATTTTTCATCAACGCCCCTTGAAGAGCCAAAAAGGACTCATAGGACGCTGCGATCTGGAGCCCGGAAAACGCCGCGCGCCGTGGCCGCTCTTGCCGTCGCAACGCTTCCGCTTGCTTCAGCGTGTCAACGATCTCGAATTCGAGGGTCCCGGCCGTCCGAGTGAACGTCTCAATTCCGCTCAGAGAAACCTGTTGATCGAGGCACTCGACAAACAGGAAGAGATGACCTTCGGGAAAATGCGGACCCTTCTCAAACTTCAAGGCACGGAATTCAACCTCGAACGCGGCGGCGAAAAAAAACTCAAAGGAAACACCACCGCATCCCGCATCCGCGGCGCTATCGGCGATCACTGGGATGCGCTCGCCTACGACCAACAACAAGCCCTCGTCGGCGAACTCATGGGCATCCTTGACGAAGAAACGGTCGAACGCCGCGCCCGCGAACACTGGGGACTGGATCCGGAATCGGCAAAGGCACTTGCCGGTGTCAACCTAGAAAAGGGCTATTGCCGCCACTCAAAGCTCGCCATCAAGAAACTCCTTCCGCACATGGAAAACGGCGACCGCTACAAAGAGGCAGAAATGAAGGCCTACGCAGACGATGGCCATTGGGTTAAGCTCGCGCTCGATCGCCTACCCCCGGTCGACGAGACAAAGATCACGCTCCGAAATCCCGCGGTGATGCGCGTGCTCACGGAACTCCGAAAAGTCGTCAACGCGATAGTTCGGCAATATGGCAAGCCTGGCGAAATTCACGTCGAGCTCGCACGAGACCTGAAAAAACCGCGCCACGTCCGCAACGAAATATGGAGCAAGAACCGCAAACGAGAGTCGTATCGCAAACCAATGATCGAAGAACTCAGAGCGCTGCTCAAACGCGACCCAACCGGCCTCGACATCGAAAAGCGGCTACTCGCGGAAGAATGCAACTGGGAATGCCCCTACACCGGCAAAACGATTTCTCGACCCGCGCTCTTCGGCGACTCCCCTCAATTCGACGTCGAACACATCATCCCTTTCGGCCGCTCTCTCGACAATTCCTTTCTCAACAAAACGCTTTGCCACAACGAATACAACCGCAACACCAAACGCAATCGCACTCCCTTCGAATGCAGCATAGAATCCCACCTCGAGGAAATCCTCGCCCGCGTCGAACGATTCAAAGGCGATGCAGCCAGGCGAAAACTCGAGCTCTTCGGAATGCGCGAGATACCCTGTCTCGACGAATTTGTCGAACGTCAGCTCAACGATACCCGCTACGCATCCAAAGAGGCCGCCAAATACCTCGGCTTACTCTACGGCGAGGAATTCCGGCGCTGGATTCAAACCGTCAGCGGCCAAATCACCGCCTACCTGCGCTCAGCGTGGGATCTCAACAGGATTCTCAATGACGGTGACTCAAAATCGCGTGACGATCATCGTCACCACGCGATCGACGCTCTCGTCGTCGCCCTCACCAATCGATCCACCATTCATCAAATGAGCCGTGCTGCCGTGCAACAACTCGAAGACAAAGGCCGGAGCCGCGGCTGGTGGAAGCACGTCGATGCGCCGTGGGACGGATTCCTCGAAAACGTTCAGGGGACCGTCGACGAAATCGTCGTTTCGCACCGCGTGAACCGAAAAGTCAATGGCCGTCTCCACGAGGACACCAACTATACGGCTCCTCGCCAGGACGAAAATGGCAAACCCTACGTCGTTGTACGCAAGGTCCTCGATTCCAATTTCAAAGCCTCTGACATCGAGAATATTGTGGATCCGCGCGTCCGAGACATCATCCGCGAGCACTTCGAACGCGAAGGAAGTGACGCAAAACGAGCATTCGAAGACCCAACGAATTACCCACGCCTCCACGAAGACGGACCGCCAATCCATCGCGTGCGAATCAAAAAGAAGGAACCTGTGTTCTCCGTTGGAAAACCAGGCAGGGAGCGCTACGTCGCCACTGACACCAACCACCATGTCGAGATCATCGAAACAACCGACAAGAAAGGAAACCCGAAGTGGGAGGGGGTTGTCGTCTCACGCTTCGAGGCGGTACAGCGTGCCAAACGCAAGCAACCGGTCATCCAAACAGATCACGGTCCGGGCAAGAAATTTGTGTTCTCGCTTTCCGGAGGCGAATGCGTGGAGTTACAGGATGACGAACGGAAAGTCGACATTTACGAAGTTATCGGCCTATCTGAGTTTAGTACCGGAACGGTAGTGCTTGATTTTCGGAAGCATTCAGATGCCCGCTTGATCTCGAAGATTTCACGGCAGGGACGTACGCGAACCCCCCAAACGCTGCTTCGATCACAAGCTAAAAAGGTCGCAATTGACTTGGTGGGAGAAAGGCACTTAGGTGCGGATTGAGACAGTCCGAAACGAAAGTTGGGTCCCGCCAAGTTTGACGGCGGGACCCAGATCGTACACCTGAGGGCGGAGCCCCTAACCACAGCCCCAGATTATTTGTGGTGCAAAGGAACTTGACATCACGAAAAGTCTGGGATTACATTGGTATCCCAGATTATAATGTATTGTATATTTGTTTTTCAACAACACGCATGCAGCTAGCTTTGAAGGGGGAACGTCAAATGGACCACGTTGAAATTCAGATTCTAGTACCGCTCAATCCTCATGGGGGCCTTATTCAAGTTACGACGGTGGTTCAAAGCGACCCCGTCTCGCAACCACCAGTCCAAGCGCAACAAAATGATCCCGATGCGCATCGGAACGCTATCGGATTCCAAAGAGAATCAGATCGTTCCCCGGAAACCTAAGTGCATTAATCGGCGTGGTGGCTCTTTAATCCTCAGCCGCCAATACAGTAGTCCTCGTATGTGAGATACTACCGCATGACTGATCGCATCATCGATCTCTCCTCATCCCCCGCCAAGGTCAACGTCCGGAACGGCCTCCTTGTGATTCGCCGCGATGCCGACGATGAACCCGAGATCACGACGCCGCTCGAGGAGATCGCGGTCGTCATAGGCGCACACCGCCAAATCGTGTACACGCAGGCCGCACTCGCTCAACTTGCGTCGCACGGCGCCGTATTCATCGCGTGCGACGAAAAATCGCTCCCCGTCGGTCTCATGCTCCCCATCACGGGTCATCATCTCCAAGCCGAGCGATTCGCCCAGCAAGCCTGCGCAAGCGCGCCCACCAACAAACGCCTGTGGCAACAAATCGTCCGCATGAAACTCACGAATCAAAGCCGCCTGCTTCTCGCGCTGCGCATGGATGATCGCGGCATCGCCCAGCTCAAAGAATCCGTCCGCTCCGGCGATCCCGCCAACATCGAAGCCCAAGCATCGCGCCGCTACTGGCCCGCGTTATTCGAAGACAAAAACTTCCGCCGCAACCGCGACGCCGAAGATCAAAACAGGGGCCTCAACTATGGATATGGCGTGCTCCGCGCGATGGTTGGCCGAGCCATTTGCGCAGCGGGCCTGCACCCATCCCTCGGCCTTCACCACCACAATCGATACGACGCGTATTGCCTCGCGGACGACCTCATGGAACCATTCCGCCCCATAGTCGACCGCGCCGTTTTCAATGTGGTGTGGAAACGCGGAGCCACCGCGCCACTCGACAAAGAAACCAAATCGGAAGTCATCGGCGCGCTGCTTCAGAGATTTCAAATCGACGACGAAGTACGCACGCTGTTCAACATACTGACGCTAACCGCCCAATCGCTCGGTAAGGTGTATGCAGGGA
>JBGTJY010000114.1:0-1562 GCA_041744855.1 Candidatus Hydrogenedentales bacterium | reverse complement strand
GCGGGAGATCGGATCGCCGCGATTGGCGAGCGGGTTGCCAATGGGGCCCTGGTGATCGACGTCGGCGGCCTGCACATCGCGCCGGGATTCATCGACATGCACTCGCATTCGGATGCGTCGATCGCGGCCTGTCCCACCGCGGATAGCCGTGTGCGGCAAGGAATCACGACCGAGTGCACCGGAAATTGCGGATCGTCCGCCGCGCCGGGAGCAGAGAACAACGTACGCGAGTACGCCGCCGACCTCGATCGCATCGGCATCTCGCTCAATCATGCGCTACTCGTCGGCCAAGGCACGCTGCGCGAGAACGCGATCGGCGTGGTGGATCGCGCCCTGACGAACAAAGAACTCCGCGAGATTTCGCGCCAGTTGAAATCCGCGTTGCGCGCCGGGGCATTCGGCCTGTCCACCGGTCTCGAGTACGCCCCCGGACGATTCACGCCGGCGGAGGAAATTCACACCCTCGCGCGGATCGTCGAAGAGCGCGATGGGCTGTACGCGTCGCACATCCGCAACGAAGAGGCGAGATTACTTCCCGCGATTGAGGAAGCGATCGCCGTCGGACGCGCCACCAAAGTGCGCGTTCAGATATCGCACCTCAAGGCCGCCGGCAAACCCCACTGGCCCCAGATGCAGCAGGCGATCGAATTGATCGAGGCCGCGCGCGGCGAAGGAATCGATGTGATGGCCGACGCCTATCCCTACACCGCCTACTCGACGGGCCTCACTATTTTTCTGCCCGATTGGGCGTTAGACGGCGGCCACGACGCGATGATGGCGCGTCTGAAATCGCCGGCCGATCGCGCGCGTCTTCGCGAGGAAGTGCCGATACGCGTGATGAGCGATCCGGGCGGATTCGAGCTTGTCGTGATCGGTAACGTCTCCGCTGCAGGCGATCGGAGTTGCATCGGCAAGAACCTGCGCGAAATTGCCGGCATGCGTAGCGTCGAGCCTATCGATGCCTTGCTCGCGCTGTTGGAAGAAAATCGCGGCGACGTGTCGTTCGTCGGGCATGGCATGAGCGAAGAAAACGTCACGAAGGTGTTGACGCATCCGCTCGTAATGATCGGTTCCGACGGCAGAGCGATGGCCCCGCCACAAGCTGGCGAATCCCTGACACAACCGCACCCCCGTTCCTACGGCACCTACCCGCGCATCTTGGGATACTACGTTCGCGAACGCCGCGCACTCGATCTGCAAAACGCCGTTCGCAAAATGACCGCGATGCCCGCCGCCCGCCTCGGCCTTCGCGATCGCGGGCGAATCGCCGTTGGAATGAAAGCCGATCTCGTAGCCTTTGACACCGAAACGGTCGGCGAACGGTCTACTTTCGAAAAGCCGCACGCGTATCCCGACGGAATCGAGCACGTGTTCGTAAACGGCGTCGCTGTGATCGAAAACGGAAATCACACCGGAGCAAGGCCCGGCAAATTCCTGAAAAGAGATTAATGTGATCGATCGAACTTCTCCACTACCCAAAATCAAATTCCGGCGTATTCATCGCAATCCCGCAACAAGTGTCCCGTCCAAAGCCGCCGCTACGGCGCACTCATATATCCCAT
>JBGTJY010000113.1:0-5017 GCA_041744855.1 Candidatus Hydrogenedentales bacterium | reverse complement strand
GCCGCCGCGCGGCGCGGTACGCTCTCGCCCGGGGCCGCCGCTTCGGTTCTCGGAACTCTGCCGACCGGGATGTAGGGAATCTCGGACACGCCTGCGGCGTCGCGCAGTTCGATGAACGCTTCGTCCACGAAGCGATTGAACTTGGCGACATCCGGCGCGGCCTGGGTGTCGGCAATGAACCCGAACGTGATGCGCTGGTTGTAGCTGAATACGCCCATGTTGAGGCCCATGCCCGGCGCGACTGGGAGCAGCGGGTAGTGATCGATCACGAGCTTGCCCTGGCAGTACAGCGGAATCTGCGGGCCGGGTACGTTCGTGCAAACCATGTGCAAGAGCGGACGACGGGCAAACGTGTCGAGCAAGCCCTGGGCGCGTGAATTGAACACGGCGCCGCCCGCGAGCGCCTGCGCAAGCGGATGCGCGCCCTGCGCGAGTTGCGATAACCAATCCAGGCCGTCTGCCAAGGGGATACGCTTCAGCAACGTCGTGCGCTCCGCGACGGCAGCGAGGCGTTCAATGGGGTCGTCCGTTCGCAGGGGGACGTCGACCGGAAGCAGCGAAACGCGATTACCCAGTGCGCCGGATTCGTCGTCCTTGCGAACGCTGACCGGCACCATCGCGCGGAAGTTACTCTTGCCGATTTTGATTCCGTGTTCCTGCATGTACCGACGCACGCCGCCGGCCAACGACGTAAGCACGACGTCATTCACCGTGCCGCCGGCGACCTTGCGAATCGCGCGGACTTCGGAGAACGAACAATGGCTCCAGGAAAGTTTGCGTTTGCCGGAAAAATCGAAAGTGTTAAAGGGCAGGCGCGGAATGGGCCTCGCGAAGTCGCGCGCCAGCGTGGTGATGCTGCGCCACGACTCCAAAGCGACGTTCGGCCGAAACGAGCGCGCGAGATCGAGCGTGTTTCTTTGGACGTTCGACCAGTGCTCGATCTGCTGCGAAGTGGTTTCCCAAATGGCGTCGCGCAACAATTGGCCTTTCGGCGGCATGGGGCGCGCTTCGTACGCGTCCTGCACGGGTGCCAGGGGTTTGGGATTCGGGACGGGGTCCATCACCATGCTCCACAGCGCGGCGCCGGAGACGCCGTCCACCATGCAGTGGTGCACAAGCATGAGCAAGGCGGTGCGATCGCCTTCGAGTCCGCCCACGACGTAGATCTTCCACAAGGGTTTGTCGCGGTCAAGGACGCGCGCAAACAAGCGGCTCGTCACGCGGCGGAGTTGGGCCTCGCTACCGGGACGCGGCAGGCTGACACTCACGACGTGATTGCGTAGGTCAAAATCGGGGTCGTCTTCCCACGTGGGGAAGCCCACCTTCAGAGGCGCGGGCACGAGCAATTGCCGATACCGCGGGAGTAGATGCATCTTCGTTTCGAGGTCGGCGATCATGGCGTCCGTGGAAACCACGCCGTCGATGATGTCGATGCCGCCGATGTGCATCGGGACGGAGTCCTGCTCCGAATAGTAAAACGATGCATCGAGTGCCGTCATTCTGCGGTTGAGCGGCGCCTTTTTCATGACTGGACTTTCTCCTTAAAACGCAAGTAGTTGGCGCGAAAACACAAGTAGTGGGCGCGAAAACGGTACAGCCGTTTTTCTAACACAATATAAAACAAGTCCGTTAGCGGAACGTGCGACTCGTCTCAGAAACTGGCTAAGGCATGCGTAGGTCACGACATGCGATTCACTGAGAAATCCCCGATAGGCTGCGAAGCAAGACCGAGGCCATTGTCGATTGGACTGGCCATCGTGCGATTTCTCAGCCATGCGCCCCTCTTTCGCGCGGAAATCGCTTCCGTCTCTTCGCCCAAACGTTACGAGCCGGTAGGAAATTGAATCCTTATTCTACTCTTTCGTAGGGATATGCGCAACGATAACAATGCGCCGCCTGACTTCGGGGGGTGTAACGCGATGTAACACCGTATGTTTACGAAAGTTCCGTTTGATATATTCGCCCCGCAGAAGTCCTGGATTCTCACCTGTATGTCTCCCCTGTAGGTTGCAGACTTCTTCAGATTCGAGTATCCTACACAGTAGGAGAGTGAGGTTTGTTATTCGTCGAGGCGCACGTCTTCACCGTACGGCTGAAAGATTTGCTTGACGACGAAACCTACCGCCAACTTCAGAATGAACTCGCCGCCAGCCCGGAGAAGGGCGCAGTCATTCGCGGTTGCGGCGGGTTGCGCAAAGTTAGGGTAGAGCAGCCCAAACGCGGCAAGGGCAAGCGTGGCGGCTGCCGAATCATTTACCTATACATCAGGGAAGTCGATCGGATCGATTTTCTTGCGATCTACGGCAAGGACGAACAAGACGATCTGACAGCGGATCAACGGAAGCGGATTAAATCCGTGGCCGAACGCGCGCGGCGGGAGGCGCTAGAAAGGCGTCCGATGAGAAAGGAAAGATGAGATGAAAAAAAACGCGTCGCAATCCAACGTGTTCGACATGATTGTGTCGGGACTAGACGACAGCATTGCCTACTCGAAGGGCGAAAAATTGTCGCTTGTGACAACGCATGCCCCCGCGCCGCCCCCGGAGCTCGATGCTGAAGGCGTAACTCGAATCCGGAAACAGTTGAAAATGTCTCAAGGTTTGTTCGCCGCGACGTTGAATGTCTCGACCAAGACCGTTCAAGGATGGGAGCAGGGACTTCGAACCCCGAGTAATGCAAGTCTGCGTCTGCTTCAGATTGCCCAACGACAGCCCAAAGCGGTTTTGGCGGCCCTGATTTCTGAGTCGCGAGTTCCGATGAAAAAAAGCGGAACGCGCAGTCGCGCGAGGCGAACCGGCGCGCCTCGAAGCCGCTAAGCGAATTGGCAAGGCAGTCGCGCGTATTCTTGACCGCCCCCGAATGAAATAGCCTCAAGTGCGTCAACCAACAAGGAAAAGCTCATGAAAACACCCAACGAGTACCTCTTTAGCCTGCGCGATGGCCGCGAGCTTTACATGAACGGCCGGCGCATCACCGATGTGACGACGGATCGCGAATTCGAGGTGCCGGTGAAGTATGCGGCGCACGATTACGATTACGACCGGAATCCGGATTTGTTCACCTATTCGCTGGGGAACGGCAAACCCGGTAATCGGCTTTACCAGATTCCGCGGACCAAGGAAGACCTCGAGAAGCGCATCGAGCTGTTACGGAACGTCAGCATTGTGAGCGCTACGGTGAGCGGACTCTTCGCGCTGCTGAACGTGAAGGACCGCATTTCTCAGGTGAAGCCTGAATACGGCGAGAATATCCAGCGCCTATACGAGCAGTGCCGCGACAAGGATCTGCGCATCGCGGAAGTCATCACCGACGCGAAGGGCGATCGCAGTCGTCATCCGCTCAAGCAGGACGACCCGGATTTGTACTTGCGTGTAATCGAACGCCGCAGCGATGGAATTGTCGTGCGCGGCGCGAAACTGCACATAACCGGGGCTGCGCTGGTGCACGAACTCGTCGTGTTGCCGACCAAGGCGATGGGCGAGGGCGAGGAGGATTACGCCGTCGCGTTCTCGATTCCCGTCGCGACCAAGGGCGTGAAGATCATCAACCGCAACTACGCGCAACCGGGCCGCAGCGAGTTCGACTATCCGATCAGCGCGAAGAAGAGCATGCCGGAGGGATTCATCATTTTCGAGGACGTGTTCGTGCCGTGGAACCGCGTGTTTCTGTGCGGCGAATACGAACACGCCGGGGCATTCGCACACGCGCTGGGACTGTGGGAACGCGTCGGCGGACTGATCGCGATGGTGGACAACGCAAAGCTGCTCGTCGGCATCGCGCAATTGCTCGCCGAATATAACGGCATCAACAGGGCATCGCACGTGATCGAGAAGATCACCGACCTCATCTTTTTCGCCGAGATGCTGAGCATGGCGCTCGATTGCGCGATTCGCAACTACGAGACAACGGGTGACGGCATGGTGTACCCGAATCCGCTGCACGTGAATGTCGGCAAATACTACGGCGCGTCGAACTATCACTCGATGATCCGGCATTTGCATGACCTCTGCGGCGGACAAGTAATCACGCAGCCGGTCGAGGCGGACTATCGCAATCCGGAATTGACATTTTACTTCGAGAAGTATTTCCACACGCACAAAGGCGTGAAGGTTGAGGATCGCATGAAGCTGTATAACTTGCTGCGCGATTTGACGGCGGATACGTATGGCGGCTGGGAATTCGTCACGAATGTGCAGGCGGGGGGCGGGCTTGCTGCGCAGAAGATCGTGACGTATCGGGGATACGATCTGCAGGGGGCGCGGGAATTGGCGATGGCGAAGGCAGGAATTAAATAATAGAGAGTTATTAATCTATTTTAATTATCTGTGTAAATCTGTGCAATCTGTCGACTAAATGCGGTTTTCGGTGCCGCTTAGGATTCGCTGGATGTTCGTGCGGTGGCGGAAAACGATCAGGGCCGCGATGGCGATGGCGATCCCGCGAAGAATGTGATCGTGGGGCGTGACGAAGATCGCAATTGTTAACACTACCGCGGCCACGATCGATCCGGCGCTCACCATGCGTGTAAGCGCGACGACTACGATGAAACTCGCTAACGCGATGGCCGTGGGGATTGGTGCGAGCGCGAGAAAAACTCCTGCGCTGGTTGCGACGCCTTTGCCGCCTCGGAAGCGTAGGAATATCGAGAGCGTGTGACCGAGAATCGCAGCGAGTCCACAGGCGAGCGGGGCATGCTGCCAGTCGCTGAGGCGCGCGATGAGCAGGACCGCGACGAGGCCTTTCGCCATGTCGCCGAGGAGGGCGGCCGCGCCAAGCGGTTTTCCCAGGACGCGCATGGTGTTCGTCGCGCCGATGTTCTTACTGCCGTGCTCGCGAATGTCGACGTGACGGATGCGCAGGCCCAGCCAGAGGCCGGTGGGGATTGAGCCGACGAGATACGAGAGCGCGATGGCCAAAGCAATCATGGCCGCATAGGCTCGCCGTAGGGGAACCGCCCGGAGCGTTCGCGCGGACCCGGGGGCGCGGCGCGAAGCGCCCCGACAAGAACCAGAGGAGC
>JBGTJY010000112.1:0-1590 GCA_041744855.1 Candidatus Hydrogenedentales bacterium | reverse complement strand
GAGGCTTTGAGCGGCGCCATCAAGCTGGCTCGCTATGCGGCCAATGCGGCCGGGATGTCGTCCCATGGATGGCTGGTCAACCAGAACGACTGTTTTGCCAACTTGAACAGCCTGTCGGTGCCCGGTAGCGAGAGCATCGAACTGATACCGGGACTGCGATCGATTGAGCCAGACGGCATGCGACAAGAGTCTGCTTCCCCAGGCTTTGTCGTAGTGCCAGCGAACTGCCTGCTCTCTGCCCAGTTCGTAGAATCGCTCCGGAGGCTTCGCCAATCAAGCCGTACGCTGGTAGTTGTCAGTGTCTGCCGCAAGAGCCTCCGACGCCTGCGCACTGTTCCGGCTTTGACAGCTCTAGGCATTCCAACTGCGCCGCCGACCGGGTTGCGGCCGGACATCGTCGTTTTTGACGAATCCTTCGCGAATCACGACGTTCCCTTTGCCGCCTTCGTAGCCGACGCTCGACTCTTCGCGCTTTGGAATCGGCGCGGCATGACGACCTTTCACTCGACGACCTTTCAACCCAATGCGATTGCCAGCCTGCATTTTCTAAAGTGTTTGTCCGTGGCCGATCCGGACTTCTTTTCGAGTATCGCAGGCTATCTGGAGCAAATCAGAACCGATTCCAGTTTCTGTCGACAGCAATTTGCCCAGCGATTCAGCCGCCCGCTGGCGAAACTGGCCCGGCTCACCGGATTCGACCAGGCGGGTGTGCGCACGGAAGGGCATTATGTTCGCGTGAACGATCGACGGATATTTGACGGAGTTGGTGGTGTGGCCTGCAGCGTCCGAGGTCATAATCCCTCGAATTACCTCGGAGAGATTGAAGGACTTGGTCCCGCCGAGAGCCGCGTTGCGCTACGAGAACGTCTCAACGCGCTGACGGGGCTGCCACACGTGTTGCCGGCCGTCAGTGGCGCGTCGGCCGTGGAAACGGCACTGCAGTTGGCGCTCGTCGCGCAGGCGCCGCGCCGGCATGTGCTTGTGCTGCGGGGCGGATTCGGCGGCAAGACGCTGTTCGCACTCACCGGCACATGGAAGGTCTCTCTACGGCGCGGTCTGGATCCGCTCTATCCGCACGTAATCTACGCCGATCCATTCGCCAAAGATGCGGTGCCGCGCTTAGGGAACATCTTTTCCGAATATGATATCGCCGTCGTTCAGGTTGAACTGATTCAGGGCGTCGGCGGCGTGCGGCGGATTCCGCGGCCAGTGATCGATTTTCTTGCTTCCAGCCGAAGTCAACACAGACATCTACTCTTCGTTGACGAGGTCCAAACCGGCTACTTTCGCACCGGGCCGTTCTGCGCCAGTCGGGAGTTGGAAATTCAGCCCGATTTGCTGACGCTTGGCAAAGGCGTCTCCGACATGATGTTTCCGTTCGCGCTCACGCTCTTCGCGAACAGCGTGCACGATCGCGTGCAGGACCGCCGCCCCGACTTGCCAAAGGTTTTGGAATCCCGGTATGGATATGACATCGGCTATCGCACGGCATTGAACGTCTTGTTGCAGGCGGAAGCACTGGATTTGGAAAGCCGCGTTCGTGCTGCCGGAGAACAACTGCACACAGAGCTATGCATGCGACTTCAATCC
>JBGTJY010000111.1:0-2722 GCA_041744855.1 Candidatus Hydrogenedentales bacterium | reverse complement strand
CATTGGGTGCTGGATATCGACCGCTACCGCAAGTATCTCGTCGAGGAGATTGAACTCGCGACGGGGCTGCCCGCATCCATCGGCAGCCTGGATCTCGTGCTGCTGCCGCGCCCGCACGTCAACGCTTACGACGTCAGTGTCGGCGAAAGCGATTTTCGGGCGGTGTCGCCGCGGGTTGCGATGCAAGCCGAACTCATGCCGCTGTTCGATTGGAAGTTGAACATCACCGGGCTGGGCATCCATGACCTCGATCTCACCATCCCGCACAGTGCGAACGATATCCGCGAGCGCGTCGATAAGTTGTTCGAGAACCTGAAAGCGCCGGGCGACGGCACGGGTGTGTTGTTCGAGTCACGCGTCGATTTGGTCGAAACGCCCGATGCCCGTATCTGGCGCGAAGGCGACCGTGAACCGTACATCTTGGCGAGCGGCTCCGGCTCGAACATCTTGAGCAATCACATCGACATCGCTCTCGACATGGCGCTCGCTCAACACGGTTCGAACGCACGCCTGAATTCATCCATCACGATCGAACTCGATAGCCAGAGCGAGATCGTTTCGATCGTCGGCACGGGCCAGCTCGCAGGATTCGAAGTCGCATCGCTGCCCTACGACGGGTTGCCGGACGCTGCGGTCGCTAGCGAAATCTCGGTCGAAGGGACGGGCCCGGACTACATGCTGTTCAGCGTCGCAGGCGACATGCAGGCGCGGAAAAAAGCGCTTACCGGGGAGTTCAGCGCGGGCGTTTGGTGGGACCATGGCGACCTGACGGTGAACGATTTCGAATGGAACGCGTCCGGGTTGCAGTTCCGCTCGGATTTGACCTACTACGACGATGGCAGGCTGGCGGTGCACGCCCATAGCTTGACCATCACGGGCGACGCGCTGGGGGAGCTGTTCGACGAGGCCGAGCCCGCCGACATCCAGTTTTCGGTGGCCGACGATGCGCGGTTGGAAGGCGAGAACCTTTTGTTTTCGCGCAACGCCGACGGCGTGACGACTTGGAGTGGCGGACTGATCCGCGTCAACGGCGTCGACTTGGCCGAGGAGGAATCGAACATCACGCGCAACGCGAAGGCGGTATTCGAAACGATCGACGGCCGCATCCACATCCGGGAATTCGCTGGCGATGGGTTCACCTTTACCGGAAACGTGAAACCCGACTTTGCGGAGAATCGGCACGAGTTCGATCTCAGCGGGCGGGTCGATCTCGCGGCCGCGCCGCTGAGCAAAATCATTAGCGACGACATCCACGACGTCCGGGGAACGGTCGTCTACGATCAGATAGCGGGGACGCTGACCGATTGGCCCGAAATGCCCGAGGGGTTTGTGCTGCAGGGGAACATCGAGAAAGGCGCATTTCGTCTGGAGAACGAGGAATATCAGGATTCGTTTTCAGAAATCTCTGCGACGTTCAACACGACCAGGGAGGAGATTGGATCGAAGGTTTCGGGTACTTCCGAAAAGCTGGGTGCGATTGCGTTGGACGGGCGCTACCTGTTCGAAGGGCAGACTTGGACTGGCACGCTCTCGGCGGACGTGCAACAGGTCGTCTATGCGTTCCTCGAATCCGACGATCGGCGCCGCCGAGTTGAACCAGCGCTCGCGCGATTCGGGCAATCGATCTTCGACGTTAGCGCCGCGTTCGAGGGCGATCATCGTCCGGAAACGATAGTCAATCTCAAGCGTCAGAGCACGCCGCTGCTGGAAGGCTCGGTCGGATTTGTCACGAGCGATGAAGGCGACGTTTCGATTCGCGACATCGACGCGTGGACCGAATTGACCTTCGCGGAGTTTGCGCATCTCATGCCGGATAACGTGCAGGGCGAGGGCTCAATTCCATTGACGTTTCGCCGCGATGCGAAAGCGGAAACGTTCGTGTTCGGGATGAATTTCGACGCGTGCAAGATTACGGCGGGGACGCTAGTCGAGAAGCAGCCCGGAGTGTCACTCGCTGTCGAAACCGGGGGGCACGCGAACGAAGAGGAGTGGGCCGCGGATCGGTTGAGCGTGGCGTGTCTCGGCGAATCGATCGATTTTGCGATGGGCGAGCGATTCGCCGCGCCGAATGTCGAGATCGACGTCGCGGCGCTCGCGCCTCTCATGAAAGACACCGAAAGCGCACACGGCCGCATCACGGGATCGCTGGCTTTCGATCCTGTGGACATCGCTCTCAATTTCGAAAACGTCGGCGTAAAAGTGACGGAGGGGCTCGCGATCGATTCAATCGATGGTTTCGCCGCCTATACCGAGGGCTATGCGACGTTGCGCGAACTGAAGGTGAAGGGCGCGAACAGCGACAGCGTCATCAACGCAGGCAGACAGGGCGGAGCGTGGAGCGGCTCGCTCAAGGGCGAGAAGTTCGACGCGAACGCATTCATGACGTTGATGGACGAGTTGCGGGCGTTTCTCGCCGAGGACGAAGCTACGACCGAAACCCAGGTGGTCGCCGCGGATACGGGAGAGCCATTCAGCGGCAGCTTCGATATCGCCGTCGATCAGGTGTACTACGAACGCGGCAGGATCGACTACGTGCGCGCTGTCGCGGCGTTCGACGAGGCCGGGATTCACATTCGAGACTTGCACTGCCGTCCCTACACCGGCTCGCTGCAAGGCACAGTCGACGTGGCGGGATACGGGACCGATTCCGGAAACGTGCAAGTCGCCCTCGAATTCGAAGGCATCGACGCGCGGATTATCGACTATATGTTCTTGGCCGAAC
>JBGTJY010000110.1:0-18483 GCA_041744855.1 Candidatus Hydrogenedentales bacterium | reverse complement strand
GTGATCCGGAGTTCGCACGGGATCATTCTGGTGACGGGTCCGACGGGTTCCGGCAAGTCGACGACGTTGTATGCGTCGCTGCAGCGCGTGCTGTCGCCGGATATCAACGTGATTACGGTCGAGGATCCGGTTGAGTACCAGATGGCGGGCGTTGGGCAGATCGAAGTGAAACCGAAGATCGGGCTTACGTTCGCGAGCGCGTTGCGGAGCATTTTGCGCCAGGACCCAGACGTGATTCTCGTCGGCGAAATCCGCGACCAGGAAACGGCGGAGATGGCGGTGCACGCGTCGTTGACCGGTCACCTCGTGTTCTCGACGTTGCATACGAACGACAGCGCGGGCGCCGTGACGCGTTTGGTCAACATGGGGATTGAGCCGTTTCTCGTTACGTCATCGACCATCGCGATTTTGGCGCAGCGGCTCGTGCGCAACATTTGCCAGGCATGCAAGAAAGAAACGCTGGCGGATAGCGAGAGCCTTCGTGATTTAGGCGTGAATATCGAGGAGTATGCAAACAAACCGGTGAGCATTCCGCAGGGTTGCGACACGTGCCAACAACGCGGCTATCGGGGCCGTTCGGGCATCTTCGAATTTCTCGTGATGACGCCCGAGATTCAGGACTTGGTGTTGCGTGGCGGCGACTCGAACGCGATCAAGCGACTGGCCCTCAAACAGGGCATGAGCTCGTTGCGGCAAGATGGGACGCGCAAAGTGTTCTCGGGCTTGTCCACGATCGAAGAAGTTTTGCGCGTGACGCGCGACGACATGGTGGCGGAGGCCGTCCTCGACTAGAGAGTCCTCTACTAGGGATCGGACGTACGCGACATGGCTGTTTACGAATATCAGGCGATCGACCGGGCCTCGAAGAAAAAGGTCAAGGGGGTTATCGACGCGGATTCCCCCGCGGCGGCGCGGCGGAAATTGCGCGAACAGGCGCTTTCGCCGACGGAGCTGAACGAGTCGTTCGGCGGCGGGGCCGGCGGCGGAGAATCGAGCCGCTCGGTCGATATATCGCGCGTGTCCGTTCGCGATTTGGGAATGATGACGCGTCAGCTCGCGGTGCTGCTGAACGCAGGGATGCCGTTGGTCGAGGCGATGACGGCGCTGCTCGATCAGACCTCGAAGGCGAAGTTGCGTAAGTCGCTGTTCGACGTGCGCGATCGCGTGCGCGAAGGCGTGACGCTGGCCGACGCGATGGAAGCGCATCCGCGGATATTCAATCTGCTGTTCGTGAATATGGTGCGCGCGGGCGAATCGAGCGGCGCGCTGGAATCGGTGCTCTACCGGCTTGCGGATATTCTCGAGCATCAAGCGAAAATGCGCGCGAAAGTGCTTTCGACGCTCGCGTATCCGGCGTTCATGGCCCTGTTCGCTGTCTCCATTATTTCGTTTCTCGTCGTTGTGATCGTGCCTCGGATTACGAGGCTTTTCGAACGTCAGGAACAGGAACTGCCGCGTTTGACCGAGATGTTGATCGGCACGACGGATTTCATCCGCAGCTATTGGTATTTGATGATTGGCGGCGTGTTGCTCGGCTTCTGGTTGTGGCGCATGTGGGTCGGGCGGACCGAAGGGCGCCTGGCGTGGGACCGGTTCAAACTGCAGATTCCGTTGCTCGGTGGGTTGCATTTGAAACTGATCTGCGGCCGTTTCTCGCGCACGCTCGGGACGATGCTCGTGAGCGGCCTGACAATGATGCGCGCGCTCGACGTCGTGACGACGGTGCTGCAGAACGCGTACGTCGAAAAAGCAATGGACGATGTCACTGCGGGTGTGCGGCGCGGGAAAGACCTCGCCGTGCCGTTGAAGCAGACGGGGATATTTCCATCGTTGATGATCCACATGGTGGAGCTTGGTCAACGCAGCGGCGAACTGGAAAAGATGTTGCTGAAAGTGGCGGACACATACGACGACGACGTGCAAGTGACGGTGGATGCGTTGGTCAGTTTGTTGGAACCTGCGATTATCATTGTGATGGGGCTGTTTGTCGGCCTCTTGGTACTTTCGATTCTGCTGCCCATTCTCAACATGAGCACGAACATTGGATAGCGCTGGTGGATTCGACGACAGGAGCACTCCCGAAGGAGGGTCATGGATATGTGGATGCACGCGGATATGTTGATGCGTAGGCGAGTAGCGAATGACGCGCGGCGGCGCCGCGGCGAAGCAGGTTTCACGCTGGTTGAGCTGATGGTGGTGATCGCGATCATCGCGGCGTTGGCGACGATCGTCGGCGTGAACGTACTCGGATCGATGGACGAAGCGGACGTAGGCGCTGCCCAGGCGCAGATTCGCAATTTCAAGACGGCGTTGACGGCTTACAAGCTTATGTTTAAGAAGTTTCCGACGCCGGCTGAAGGGCTCGAGGCGCTCGTCACCAATGCGAAGGGGAAGAACTTCCTCGATTCCAATTCGGTCCCACTCGATCCGTGGGGGAATCCGTACATTTACTCGGCGGAAGGCAGCTCGGGTTTCAAGATTGTGTCCTACGGGGCGGATGGCGCGCCGGGTGGATCGGGTTATGACGCGGATATATCGAGCGACGACCTCGGCCGCGAGAACCAGTAGTTCCTGAAAGGTTCGGCCTCGCGCCCACACGGAGAGGCCGGAATACGCCCATGCGCATGGCGAGAATGGCGACCCGATCGGGCGGATTCACGCTCATCGAGCTGATGATCGTAGTTGGGATCATCAGCTTGATCGCGGCGATCGTTGTGCCGCAGCTCGCGCCGGTGATTGCGTTTAGCACGAACGAGGGGACCGCGCGCAAGCTCGCCGGCTATGGCCAGAGCGCGATGAGCCGGGCGCAGCTCATGCACGAGCATCTCACGGTGACGATTGACCTATCGAATCAAGAATATTGGACGATGCTGCAGCCTGCCCCGCCGCCGGTTCAGCCCGAGTTTGACGACGACGACGAACGCGGGCGGGATCGCGAACGCGGCGGGGGCGGCGCGGGCATGGCCGATGAGGAGAAGATGAGTCCGCTCGAGTTGCTTGAATTCGCGCGGACTTCACGCGACCCCGACGGAGCGACGGAGCAGGACCAGGATAAATTCAACCGGCAATCCGAGGAGATGGCGCTTCAATTCGACCACATGGCACGCCGGACGCTCGAGGCGCAAGCGGCCCACGTCAAGCATGACAACGAAGGGATGCTCGCGGATATCGGTCCCGAGTTCGATGAGTTTTCGCTCGACGGGGATCGAGAAGAATTGCTGCCGGAAGAAGTGAATGAGCCGCTGTTACAACGGACGCGGCTTCCTGACGGGGTTTACATCGATAGCGTGCGGGTCGGCGCGGATGTTTACACGTCGGACGTCGTCGAGATTCTACTTTCGCCGATCGGGTTAGAGGCGCGCGTGGCGTTTCTGTTGAGGTCGCACGATGGCGACGAATTCACGGTGCAATGGGATCCGATTGTGGGCACGGGCCGCGTGTTGCCGGGGGAGGCGTTCGAATGAACGCTGGATTGAATCCGAGCGAGGTCCCCGCCTACCGCGGGGCTGTTGAAAAAGTCGATACCGGCACTGCGCGATCGGAGACGACACTCCAAAACTCCGTCATTCCGAGGCCGCGCGCCTTCAAGCATTGCGCGCGGCCGTGGGAATCTCTACTTTTTCAACAGCCCCACCGCTTGCGGGGACGACAACAGCCCGCAGGTGATTGCGGCGAGGGCGGGTTCACGTTGATCGAAGTGGTCATCGCGCTCGGGATACTCGGCGCGGGTATGGTGATCTTGCTTGAGACGCACCTCGCGTCGTTACGGCTGTTGGACGACGCGCAGGAGCAGGTCTTCGTTTCGTCCTTGATGGAGACGGTGGTTGGCGCGGCGGAACAGGAAGTGCTTTTCGGTTCGGTAGAGGGCCAGGGCGATTTTGGCCAGCGATATCCGGACTACAGCTATTCGTTCGAGGCGGTGCAGCCGGACGAAGAGAACGTGCCGGGGCTGTTCGAGGTCATCGTGCGCGTGCAGGGTCCGGTCGAGCAGAGCGAAATGACGTTCTATGTGTATGACTCAAATCAGGAAACGGAAGAGACGGAAGGCGGCCAGACGAATACCAGGGGCGGGTCGAACAATCCCCGCGGGCGTAACAATTCTGGATCGTCCAATGCGCGCTAGCCGGGTCCAAAGAGCGGGATTCACGCTGATCGAGCTGATGATCGCAGTCTCGATACTCGTGATTATCACGGGGATTGTGTATTCGAGTTTCACGTCCGTTGCCGATTCGACGGAAGAAGCGCGCGTGGCGGCGGAACAGATGCGGCTGCGCCAGTTTTTGACGCGGCAACTGACGACGAATTTGTCGCAGGCGTATGCGGATTGGCGGCCGGGGGCGTCGATGCGGGATCCGGAAGCGGCGGAAGACATTGTGGTCCGGACAGGGGTTGCGGACAACACGAAGGGCAGCCCGGTTGAGGAAGAAGAACTCGAGAACGTTCGGTATTGGCTCGAGGGCATCGATGACGATGGTCCCGATGGTCCCGCGGATACGTTGTCGTTTACGACGACGGCGCGGTTGTCGGGCGGGGCGTCGTTGCCGGGGGTGCTGAAGCAGGTGACGTATGAAGTCGTCGATTCGAGTGAGACGGATGAGACGCTGCTTTACCTGGAAGACGACTCGCGCGTGTTGATGCTGCAATGCACGGAGACGCCCATTTTCGAGGTGACCGCGGAGGAGGGTGACGGCGGTCTCAGCGGATTCAAGGATACGGAAGATTTCATGGGCGAGATCGAAGTCGACACGCCGGGCTGGAGCGTGCCAATCTCGTCGATGAACATTCAGTATTACGACGGCCTCGAAGAGGAATGGGTCGACGATTGGGATTCCGTCGCGTTGGCGCAGTTGCCGTGGGCGATCCGCTTCGACATCAATTTCGCCCGGCCTCCGGAGGAATCGGACGGGGGATTCAACGCGATCGACGATCCCGATTTGCGGCTCGTGATTTCGCTGCCGGAGGGGATGGGACTGACCGAACCGCCGCCGTTGGTGGTGCATCGCGAAGAGGACTACACCGGTCAAGGAAATTCGGGCGGCGGGAACAGTCGGGGAGGGAGCGTAAACGATCCGGACGATCAGGACGCAGATGACGATCGGCGGAATCCGGGCCGTGGCTCACGAGATCGATCCGGGTCGGACAATCGCCGTTCAACGACTGGGCGAACTTCATGAGTAATCGGAAACAGCACGCGATAGATGGCGCGAGTCGCGACGAAGGCGTCGCGCTGGTGCTTGCGCTGTTGTTTGTCGTGTTGTTGACGGCGCTGGTTGTGGATTTCAACTACGAGATGCAGGTCGCGGCGTCCGCCGTGGGGAATCACACGGACGACTTGCAGGCGTATTTGGCGGCAAAATCCGCGGTGGCGGCGGGCATGGGGATGTTGGCGACGGATTTGTTCGAGAACGAGGAACTCGCGTCGCTTGGCGAGGTGGAGGATGTTTTCGACAGTTTTGACGACTTGTGGTCGGATGGAATTCCGCTTGCGCCCTTGAACGAGGCGATCATGCAGTGCCAGATCGACGACGAGTACGGGAAGATCAATCTGAACGCGATGGTGTACGGACCGGAAGACGAGGAGCAACAGGTCGTCGAACCCATCGCGGAAATGCTGCGTATTTTGTTCGAGTATCGCGGGATGGACCCGACGCCGGTCGACGCGATAATCGATTGGCTCGATTCGGACGATGACACTACGGACCCGGACGGATTCGAGTACGACTACTACGAATCGCTGCAGAATCCGTACGGATGCAAGAACGGTCCGATGGATTCGATCGAAGAATTGCTGCTGATTCCCGGGATTACGCCGGAGATGTATTTCGGCGACCCGGAGGCGGGATTCGATCCGTTGCCGGATTTGTTAACGGTGCATGGACATCCGCTGGGAAAGATCAACGTCAACACGGCGCGGTATGAGGTACTGGTGGCGTATTTCGCGTTGACGGACAGCGTGAGCCCGGAAGAATCGACCGACGCGCTCTTGACGCGGCTGGAGGAAGAGGGTCCGTTCACGGGTCGAAGCGGATTGGAGCAGGCGGGGCTGAGCCGGGATAAACGGAAAGACGATGACGATGATGATCGGGACAATGACCGGGGCGCGCGGAAGCAAGCCCGTGCCGAAGAAGAGGATGAGGAAGATCGGGAAGGCGAGGAAGAGGATGGCAGGCAGGGTCAGCTTGGCGAGGGTGACATGTTTGATTGGGCGAGCAGCGCATTTCGCATACGAGGCGATGGGCAGAGCGGCAACGCGCAGGTGCGTATCGAGGCGTATGTTTGGCGCGACACGTTTGCGAGCGGATCGGCACAGACCATGCGCGTGATCGATTGGCGCGTGTTTCGATGACGGTAGAGTGATGAGCCTACAGTGATGAGCTCGCAGTGATGAGCTTGTATGGGAGAATGAAAACATGATGTTGTCGGCCCGAGTGGGCGTTATCGAGCTCGCCGCGGACGAAGTGCGCCTCGCGATCGTGAAGACAGGCGGAAAACTTCCCAAGGTGCTGGAGATGCATCGCGCGCCCGTTCGCTTTAGCGAAGTCGCGGAACGATCGGGCGAAGCCGCGGAACGACCGGGCGAGGCGGAGCGATCGGCGGCGTATGCCGCGGCGCTGAGCGGTGTGCATTCGCATGTCACTTCGCATCCCGCGTTGTACGTGTGGTGCGCGTCGAGCGCGTTCAGCATTGCGCGGCAACTGAACGTGCCGTTCAAGGGCGCGCGGCGAGTCTCCTCCGCCGTGCAATTCGAGTTGGAACCGTACCTTGCGTTTCCGATTGACGACCTCGTCGTTCGCCATGTGACCGTGCGCGAAGTCGAAGGCGAGACGCAGGTGCTTGCGCTCGGGATCCGGCGCGATTACATCGAGCAGGAGCTCGAGTATTTCGAGGCGGCGGCGGTGAATCCCGAGGGCATCGGGCTCGACGCGCTGGGCCTTGCGCATTTGTGGGACGCGCATCGGTCGGCGTCGCCCGGACTGCACGCGGTGTTGCATGTGCGCGAGCGTCACGCGGTGTTGACCGTGAAGGCGGACAAGCGGCTTGCATTCGTGCGGCATATTGCCGTACCTGCCGCGCGCTTTCACGAGAACCCGCAGGGCGCCGCGAAGGACATTCAGAAGTTGTTGCGCGCGTTTTCGGCGACTTGGGGATCGGACACGGAGATGATGTCGTTGTCCGTGTCGGGCCTGCGATTGTTTGACGACGAGCGGGCGTTGTTCGAGGCGGAATTTCAGTATCCGACGGAATTCGTGAATCTAATGCAGGGCGTCGCGGAGATGAGCGAAGGCGACGCATCGGAAGCGGCGGGTGGAATTGCGAGCGAGCTGCATGAACAGCGATGGGCCGCATGTGTGGGCGTGGCGCTTGGCGCAGCGGGCGCGGCGCATTCCGTGGACTTTCAAACGCCGGGGGTGGGCGCGGGCGCGCCGAGGAGCGGGCTGGTTCGGCATGCCGTGTTCTCGGCGGTGTTGCTGGTGCTGGCGATCGGCGGCTACGTCACGTACACGTACATGGATTACCGCGCGAACCTGGCGGAAGTGGCGCGCTTGGGCGATCAGGTGTGGGAAGAATTTCGGCAGGCCTATCCCAATTCGGAATCGGCGCAGCAGCGTCCGCCGAACGACGTTGGCGGCGTGATCAGCATGCAGCGGATGCAGGAAGAGGCGGATACAGAAAGCTCGACCACGAACGCGTTTTCAGTCGAGTTCTTTTCGCATTCGACGCTGTTGGACGTACTCAGCGAATTCGCCACGGCGATGCCCGACGACAAAATGGGCATCAACGATTTGAAATTGGCGCTGACGGATTCGCTGACGATCGATGTCGGCGGAGAAGTGAAAGACATCGACGCGTTCGCTCCGATCATCAGGGCGCTCGAGGAGTCCGACACGCTCGAGGTAAATCCGAACGTGACGCGGTCGTCGGAGCGCGGCAAGGAAATATTCAAGCTGAAGGCAAGCCAGTAATTGAAGGCCAGTCAGTAATTGAAAGCAAGCCGATGATTGAAAGTAAGCCAGTAATTGAAAGCAAGCCAGTAATTGAAGGCAAGCCAGTAAGGGAGCCGATACGTGGCCAAGACCAAACTTAAAAAGCGCGAGTGGACGTTTATCGTCATCGGCGTTTCGGTGGTGGCGTTGGCGATTCTGGTGCCGTTTGCGCGCAAGGCCCAGGCGGCGCACAAGAAGTCCGAGGCGCAGTTGACCCAGGCGCAAAATCGCGTACGCGACGCGCAAGAGTTACGGATGATCATCGAGGCCGAGCGGAGCGGGCAGGAGGCCATCCAAGGCCGGTTGGAAGCGCGGCCCGCGAATTTCAGCCTGTATTCATTTGCGAACCGGTGTCTGCGCGAGAATGGACTGGAGGGCCGGGCAGAGTTGAGCACGGGCAATTCGCGCGTGCCGACGCTGGAGAGCACGGACCTGGAACTCATCGGCGTCAGCATGGAGGAGTTGGTGAACTTCCTGCACCAACTGCTGGCCAACGACAATTTGATCGTCGTGCAGAAGCTCGACTATTTGCGGCCCGCGCGGGACGGGAAGGGCCTGGATTGCGAGATGGCGCTACTCGCCCCGAGAGCCTGATCTGTCCACAGATTGCACAGATTTTCACAGATTGAAGAAGAAAATCTGTGTACATCTGTACTACAACCCGTCAATTCCCGTGTGTTTTTCGAAGAAGTTCATCCCTCCAACTGTCGTCCCCGCAGGCAGTGGGGCTGTTGAAAAAGTCGAGATTCCCACGGCCGCGCGCAATGCTTGAAGGCGCCCGTCCGCGGAATGACGGAGTTTTTGGGTGTCGTCTCCGGTCGCGGAGTGCCGCTAACGAGTTTTTCAACAGCCCCGCAATAAGCGGGGACCTCCTCACTCCAGCACCTCTCCGCGTCTCTGCGTCTCTGCGCGAGGATTTTTCAGGTGGTTTGGTTGCGCCAACAGCCGCGTTTTGCAATCTGTGGACATGTTCGAAGGGCGCGGGGAGCCTCGTAGCCTTGACTTTTCTTGACGTGTAACTGAGAATGCGGTTTGCGTTTCGTATTGGTCGGGAGGGACAGTGTCCGGGGAAGGGTTTTGGGATTTGCGAAAATGAGGAAGAACGCTACCCGAATGGCGAAGTAAATTATTGACAAATGTGTGCGTAAGTTAATTGGTTTCAATGATCGATCGCAGAATTCATATTGACAATTTCCCCTGCCTCTGATAGAGTGATAAAGGGCAGGAAAGGCTTGATACCACGATGGCTACAACCGGCTATAGCATGTTCGGCCGCAGGTTGGTCGAGCGCGGCGTCATTACGCAGACCCAACTCGACGAGGCCATCCACAAGCAACAGACGACCCTGTCCGGCAAGAAGCTGGGCGAGATTCTGGTTCGTCTCAACTACATCAGCAAGAGCCACATTTCGCAAGCCCTGGCCGATCAGCTCGGCATCCCGATTATCAAATTGTCGGAGCGCGAAATTCCCGAGCGCATCCGCAATTTGATCGACATCCGCATCGCCCAGCTCTACCGCGTGATTCCGATTGAAGAGAAGGGTCAGGTGCTCGTCATCGCGACGGCGGATCCGACGAACATCAACAACATCGACAATCTGCAACGCTTGCTCGATCGGCCGGTCGATCCCGTGTTGGCGACGCCGGAAGACGTGAGCGAGGCGTTGAACAAGTATTACGGACTGTCGGACACGACGGTCGAGACGATGTTGTCGACGGTGAGCAGCGCGAGCACGATGAGCACGCTGAGCACGATGTCGAACTTGAGTTCGCTCGACAGCTCGATGGGCAGCAGCTTCGGTAGCAGTCTCGGCAGCAGCATGGGCAGCTTGAGCTCGACCGACGCGTCGATGAGCAGCATGAGCGTCGGTGAAATCGATCTCGATGAGACCGCCTCGAAGGGCGGCGGGACGGACGACGAGGACGACGACGACAGCCCGGTCGTGCGCTACGTGCAACATTTGATCATGGAAGCGTTTCGCCTTCGCGCGAGCGATATTCACGTCGAGCCGGGCAAGTTCGACGTGAAGGTTCGGTATCGCGTCGACGGCGTGCTGCACTTAATGCCCAAACCGCCCAAGCGCGCACAGGCGGCGATCATTTCGCGCCTGAAAATTATGGCCGGTATGGATATCGCGGAGCGGCGGATTCCGCAGGACGGCCGCATCAAAATGCAGATCGGGACGCGCACGGTCGACCTTCGCGTCAGCGCGCTTCCTTCGTACTATGGCCCCAGCATGGTCATGCGTATTTTGGATAAAGAAGGGCTGAAGTTGGGCCTTGGACAGCTTGGGTTCAGTCCGGACGACCAACGGACGTGGGAAGGTCTCCTGGCGCATGGCACCGGCGTGATTCTCGTTACCGGCCCTACGGGGTCGGGCAAGACAACGACGTTGTACGCGTCGTTGCACAACCTTAACAAACCCGACACCAAGATTATCACGGTTGAGGATCCGGTCGAATACCAATTGACCGGCATCAACCAAGTGCAGATTAATCACGATATCGGCTGGAATTTCGCGCGTGCGTTGCGCGCCATTTTCCGTCAGGACCCGGACATCGTCATGGTCGGTGAGATTCGCGACCAGGAAACCGCCGAGATCGCGATCAAGGCCGCATTGACGGGACACCTGGTGTTCTCGACGTTGCATACGAACGATGCGCCGAGTTCGTTCGTGCGCTTGATCGATATCGGGATCAAGCCGTTCCTCGTGGCCGCGGGTATCCGCGCGATCCTCGCGCAACGGCTGATTCGCACGAATTGCACGACCTGCAAAGAACCCTATGTGCCGGAAACGATCGATGTGGAGCGCTTGGGCTTTCCGGTGAACATCGCGGATGTCGAGTTGTTGCACGGCGCGGGATGCGATGCGTGCAATTTCACCGGCTATCAGGGCCGGCTTGGCGCGTATGAATTGCTCGTGAACAACGACGAAATGCGGGCGATGGTGCTGGACGGGCGTTCGTCGGTCGACCTGCGGCGCGCGGCGCGCATGAACAAGATGACGACGCTGCGGCAGGATGCGTGGAAGAAATGTTTGAACGGAATTACGACGGTGGAAGAGGTCAACCGGCGAACGAAAGCGGACGAGCCGCTCGTGGCGCCGGAACCCCAAGTGGTGGCGGCGAATTAGCGGTGGCCGCGAATTAGTGGCAGCCGCAACCTAGGCGTGGGTGCCGAAGTTCGCAGTGCAGTCTTGGCTGGAACGCAGTGTTGGCTCGAGGCAAGAGTTGGCTGGAAGGCAAGTGTTGCTGGAACGCAAGTGCAGGCTGGAACGGAAGTATTGGCTCGACGATTGCATAGGCGATTGCGATAGACAAGGCGCGCCAGAGTCGACGGCGCCGGCGCGAAAGCGGTTGGTTGCTGCGATAAGGAGGACAGTTCATGGGCTATGAGATGGTGAGCCTGTTGCGGATGCTCATCGACCGCGAAGGTTCCGACTTGCATCTCGCGGTTGAGAACCCGCCGGTTGGGCGGGTGCACGGTCACTTGATTCATTTCGGCGACCGGCCATTGACGCCCGAGGACACCGAGCGTCTGATGAAGAGCATCGCGTCCGTCGACAATCAGCAGGAGTTACAGGAAGTCGGCGGCACGGACTTTGGGTTCGCGTTCGAAGACATCGCCCGGTTCCGTGTATCGGTCTTCAAGCAGCGCGGGAACATCGGGCTCGTGCTGCGTATTATTCCGCGGCGCATTTCGAGCATGGAAGAGCTGGGGCTTCCCAACTCGCTCAAGAAGGTGATCAACCAACCCCGCGGGATGATACTCGTGACGGGTCCCACGGGATCGGGCAAGAGTACGAGTCTCGCGGCGATGATCGACTGGCTGAACATCGAATTCGACCATCACATCATCACGATCGAGGACCCGATCGAGTTCTATCACAATCACAAGAAGAGCATCATCACGCAACGCGAAGTGGGCGTGGACGTGCCCAGTTTCTCGGAGGCATTGCGGCGCGCGCTGCGCCAAGACCCCGACGTGATTCTCGTCGGAGAAATGCGCGACCTCGAGACGATCGAGGCGGCGGTTACGGCGGCTGAGACCGGTCACTTGGTATTCGGCACGTTGCACACGACGGGGGCGGTGCGCACCATCGACCGATTGGTCGACGCCTTCCCCACCAACCAACAGGAACAAATCCGCACGCAGCTCGCCGGAAACCTGAAAGCGGTAATTTCGCAGGCGCTCATTCCGAAGAAGAGCGGATTCGGGCGCGTCGCGGCATTCGAAGTAATGATCTCGACGCCGGCTATCCAGAACCTGATTCGCGAGAACAAGTCGTACCGCATTACGTCGGCAATTCAAACCGGTCATAAGTACGGCATGAACCTGCTCGATGAACACCTGATGGCGCTGTATCGCAAAGGCATCATTAAATTCGAGGATGCGGCGTCGAAGGCGCAGGCACGGGACGAGTTCGAGCAGAACGCCAAGGCGCTTGGACTCGAAGAGGGTCCTGGCGGCGTTCCGGCGGGCGGGCACTAAAGGCTGGGCACACTCAAGTGATGGATCGGACTAGCTCATGGCAGTAGCAACGAAACGACCGCCGGGCGGCGGTGGTGGGGGAAAGACGCCCACTCGTCGCCGCAGTATCGGCGAAATTCTTGTCGAGCAAGGCGTCATCACGCCGCTCGAACTCGACGAGGCGTTGCAACGGCAACGGTTGACCGGCGACTTTCTCGGGCGCGTGCTCGTGCGGATGGAGCTTTGCGACGAGCAGGACATTCTCGAAGCGCTGGGCGTGCAATCGGGCATGGAGCGCGTCGAGCTGCTCAAGCTGCAGATCAAGCAGGACGTGCTTCACAAGCTGCCGCCGGATGTCGCGAAGTTTTATAACGTGATCCCGATTCGCGAACGCGAAGACGGCAGCATCGTCGTGGCCATGGCGGACCCGCTCAACATCGGCGTGCTCGACGACTTGCAGCAAATCCTGGGCGTTACGGTTGTCGGCGCGGTCAGCAACCAGAACGACGTCTCGGAGAGCCTCAAGAACAACTACTCGTACGAGGCGGACAACATTACGGAAACGTTGACACAGCTTGTCGACAAAGTCGGCGACAAAGAACTGACGCTCGAGGAATTGGGGCAGCAAAAGGTCATTGGCGATATCGACAACCTCGTCGAACTGGCGCAAGAGCCCGAGGTGATCAAGATCGTCAACCTTGTGTTGCTCGAAGCGGTGCAGAAGAAGGCGTCGGATATTCATTTCGAGGTGTACGAAACGGATTTCCGCATTCGGCTGCGCATCG
Source organism: Candidatus Hydrogenedentales bacterium (assembly GCA_041744855.1). Classification (GTDB taxonomy): domain Bacteria; phylum Hydrogenedentota; class Hydrogenedentia; order Hydrogenedentales; genus JBGTJY01. The sequence goes on along the minus strand of JBGTJY010000110.1, from coordinate 5,243 downwards.
ACGGTTTGCTGCACGAAGTCGTCGCGCCGCCGAAGGCGCTGGCGCTCGCGTTGACTTCGCGCGCGAAAATCATGGCGAACATGGACATCGGCGAACGCCGTTTGCCGCAGGACGCGCGTATCGAATTGAAAATTGGCGACGCCGACATCGACGTACGTATCGCGACATTGCCGACATTGTTTGGCGAGTGTGTCGTGATGCGTATCCTCGATCGCCTGGCCGTGCAGATTGAGCTCGATCGGTTGGGCCTGAGCGAAAACGGACTGAAGAAAACGCTCGATATCATCAGCAAGCCGAACGGTATTCTGCTCGTTACGGGCCCGACGGGTTCGGGAAAAACGACAACGCTGTACGGTTGTCTCAAATATTTGAACAAGATCACCGAAAAGATCATTACGACCGAAGACCCCGTCGAATTGCAGATTGAAAACCTGGTGCAGGTGCAAGTGCGCGAAGAAGTCGGGCTGACGTTCGCGAGCAGCCTACGATCGATTTTGCGCCAGGACCCGGACATCGTGATGGTCGGAGAAATCCGCGACCTCGAGACGGCGCAAATCGCGATCGAGGCGTCGCTGACGGGTCACTTCGTACTGAGCACGTTGCACACGAACTCCGCGCCCGAAACGATCACGCGACTACTCGACATGGACGTGGAGCCGTTCCTGATCACGGCGTCGCTCGAGGGGATCGTCGCGCAACGCCTGATCCGGAAAATTTGCCGTGATTGCGCGCAGCCATACAAGCCGGACCCCGACGAGCTGGAGAAACTCGGCGTGCCTGCGGTGTGGCGGAAGGACCCGGCGTTCAAATTGTTCCGCGCGAAAGGCTGCCCGGCGTGCGACTACGTTGGATACAAAGGGCGCATCGGCGTGTACGAGGTAATGTCCGTCGACGACAATATACGCCAGCTTATCTTGCAGCGCTGTATGTCGTATCAGTTGCGGCGCTATGCGCGCAGCAAACAGGGTATGTTGACCATGCGCGAGGAAGCGCTGATCAAGGCCGTGCAAGGAATGACGAGCGCGGACGAAGTGATCGAGCACACGGAAGCGTTCAAGGACTAAGCGTTCAAGGATTAAACGTTCACGAATTTTTGGCCGTTTGGGCGCGCCGGAACGGTTTGTGTAAGTGAGGAGCCAGGGACATGCCGAAGTTCGCATACAAGGCGACGAACAAGGAAGGCAAGGAGATTTTCGGCATTATTGAAGCCGATAGTCAGGCCCTTGCCATTCAGGACGTCCGGTCCATTGGACTTTTCCCGACGAATATTCGCGAGGCGCGCAAGAGCGACGAACGGCGCGCGCGCAAGCAAAAGGGCGGGATCAACGAGCTCTATTTCGGCGGCATCAAGTGGAAACAGGTGGTGATCATCACGCGCCAGCTTGCCACGCTGATTGACGCGGGTTTGCCGCTGTTGCGCAGTTTGAACATTCTCGTTTCGCAACAGAAGCCATCCAAAATCCGCGACGTTCTGCGCGAGATTTCCTCGGACGTGCAGGGCGGCTCGACGTTTTCCGAAGGTTTGGCGAAACACCCGAAGGCGTTTGACCGGTTGTACGTGAACATGGTCCGCGCGGGTGAAGTCGGCGGTATGCTTGAGACCGTGCTGAACCGCTTGGCCATCTTCATGGAAAAGCGCATGGCGCTCAAGCGCAAAGTCAAAGGCGCGATGGTGTACCCGATTTTCGTCATCCTGGCGGCGACGGGTATCGTGAGTTTCCTGTTGATTCGCGTCGTGCCCGTGTTCGCCGAAATATTCGCCGACTTCGGTTCCGGCTTGCCGGCGCCGACGCAGTTCCTCGTCGACGTGGCCGATTTCATGAAAGTGAAATGGTGGCTGTTGCTGTTGATCATCAACTCGACGATTATCACGATCAAGGTCCTGTCGAAGATCAAGCTCGTCAAGCGCATCATGGACCGCGTCGTGTTGAAGATGCCGCTCGTGGGCGATCTCGTGACCAAAGTCGCCGTGGCGCGTTTCGCGCGTACGCTGGGCACATTGCTGACGTCCGGCGTTCCGATTCTGCAAGCGTTGCGCATCACCAAAGAGACGATCGGCAACGAAGTAATCCAGAATGCAATCCAGAAAGTTCACGACAGTATTAAGGAAGGCGACACGATCGCCGCGCCGCTCGACGCTTCGAAAGTGTTCCCCGCGATGGTCGTGAACATGATCGACGTGGGCGAGGAGACGGGTAGTCTCGACGCGATGCTGCACAAAGTGGCCGACATCTACGACGCGGAAGTCGAGGCGGCGGTCGAGGCCATGCTCGCGCTGATGGAACCGGCAATCATCATCATTCTGGGCGGTATCATCGGATTCATCGTAGTAGCGCTTTACCTGCCTATCTTCACGCTGGGCGACGCGATCAGCGGATAGGTCGCCACCACCAGATTGATCAACGCGCCGGGTTAAAACTCCGGCGGAGTGAAATAGTGTCGCGCGCCGTGTTGTTGCGTCGTCGGGGACGACGCGTCGACGAGACAGATTCGGTCTGCGGTGCAGACCAAGGACGGTACCCATGAACGTGTTTCGCAAACGGCGGAAGAAGAACCAACGCGGCTTTACCCTGACGGAGCTGCTCGTTGTGTTGGCGATTATTGGCATTCTGGCGGCGATCGTTACGCCGAATGTGACGAGATTCATTCGGAAAGGCCGCGTCACCAAGGCGACTTCCGAGATTACCAACGCGGAAACTGCGTTGACCGGAATGCTTTCGGACGCGGGCGTGAGCCGTTTCCGGGATTTTTTCGCGGATCCGGTTGGCTTTTTGAGCGGTTACCCGATCAATACGCCGGACGAGATCGTGCGCGCGCAGGGAATGTATCAAGAAATGTTTTACACTCTGCTGCGGAAAGGGTCGGGCGCGCGCGCCGACTTGCCTCATCTCGAACCGGCCATCGTGAACAAATTGGGCCCAAGCTACATTAATCTGGGTCCCGACCCGTGGGGCAACCAGTATCGTTTTTGGATGGGGCCGATCCGGACAGGCTTCATGCCATTTCGCTCATACCGGGTGCCGCCTGGACCGTTCGGGCCCGACGATATCGAATTCGTGCCGTATGTGTACGACGCCGGGCGCAAGAGCGAGCAGGACCAGATCATTCCCGGGAATCCGCAGGCCGACGACTTGCCTGGGTTCCCCGCGGATCGCGATATCCCCGTGTACATCTACTCGCTCGGCCCGAACGAACTCGTGGACTGTTTTCTTCCGCTTGCACAGGCTACGCAGTTTTATACGACGGACAATGCATTTCTTGGCGGGGGCGACGACATCAACAATTGGGACAACGAATCGGGCTGGGAGCAGGCGCCGCAATAGGCGCTTGTTGCGCAGTGTGAAGTACCTCGCCTCCAAAGCGGTGACCTCGCGTCGACCGAATCGCGACCGCCAAAAATCTGCCGGTATGACAACGGTCGAGTTGCTGGTGGTGCTCGCGATCATCGGCGTCATCGCGTCCATCTCGATTCCCGTGATGGCGCGCATGGGCCTGTTCGGCGGACAACGCGCGGAACTGGCGGGGCGCGAACTCTTCACCATGATTCGCGCGGCCCGCGAATACGCCACGACCCACAACGTGAATGCGGGGATTGTGTATTCGCCATTGCTCGTTCGCGACAGCGCGACCAACGAAATTGTGCCCATCGTCGACGCGTACGCCATCGTGCGCCAGGTGCGCCGCGAAGACTTGGAACTGCCGGAATTCGCCACGCTGGTCGGCACCGGAACGCCCGCCAATACGAATTATGCCAACCGTATATACGTCCCCATTGGCAGCGCTGAAGGTTCTTTTAAGACGTTCGAGAACAATGCCTGTATTTTACCGGGAATTTTTGAAGTGCAGACGATTTTTAGCAGTGTGAGCAGCGTCACGGGACTTAGCGATATTGTCATTTGGGACACTGCTGACAGCGCGTTTTACTCCGCCCGATCCGTCAATTCGATCCCGGGAGATTCGTCCTCGGCGCTCATCAGCCTTGACTACGACATCAAAGGCGCCAATTTGCCGAATTCGTTTCCGGCGCACGTGTTCAAATCGAGCGGCGCGCTCAATGTCGAGACGGCTCGCCAGCGGATTACGGTACGCGCGGGGATGTTTCCCGATGGCGATCCGGGGGACCGTTTCGTGGATGCGACGGCGTTGCAAGACTCGGCCTTCGCGCCGACGACGACCGTTGCGATCAACCGCAACCACGCGCCACATCCCCGGCCGTACACAGTGTTCTTCACCGGGCCGAATCCGGTCGACGACGAACTCGAGATCGATCTCGAGATTTACATTTACGCCGCGCAAGGCCGGCTGAAAGCGGAGGAACTGTGATGGTTTCGACGCACATGAAATTTTTGACTCGCATCGACGCCCTGCTCGGCGTGGCGCTCACGCGTGCTCGCACCACTGGGAGGGACGCGGTCCTCCGCGTCCGGTCTCCACGCGGCGACGACTCCGGCTTCACGTTGCTCGAAGTCGTGGTCGCGCTGTCGATCCTCATCGTCGGCATCGTCGGCATCATGCAACTCTTCCCGCAGAGCCTGCTCAACGCGCGCGTCGCGGCGGAACGCAGCATCACCGCCGAGCTCGCCAATTCCGTGATGGGCCAAATCCGCGCATCGAGCGCCGAGGCCCTCTTCAAGAATCGTATTCCGTCGTCGTTCTTGTCGGTCTACGGTCTCTATGGTCTCTACAGCGGCTACAACACGACGGTCGAACGGCTGAACGGCGCGTCCGACGTATTCCTGCAGCGCGTGACATTTACCGTGTCTTTCCCCGATGGGCGCGAAGAAACTTTTGTGACCTATGTGGCGCAGCAATAATTCTAGAATCTGTTCCAGAACCGCAGCGTGTCATTCTGAGCGCCAGCGAGGAACCGCAGCGTGTCATTCTGAGCGCCAGCGAAGAATCTCATTCGCGCGATTTCCCGAGTCCTTCCGCGCAAGCAGATTCTTCGCTGGCGCTCAGAATGACAGAGTGGACGATTTAGCGATAGCTTCTAGAACAAAAAACCGCGCTCAACACGACGCGGGCTTCACTTTGCCGGAACTGCTCATCGCGATCGCGATCTTCCTTTCGGTGATGGGCGGCGTCGGTCTGCTCTTCATCAATGGCCTGCGCGTGATGCGCCAGGGATTCCAAAATCAGGAGGCCTTCGAACAGGCGCGGAGCACGCTGAAAATCATCGAACGCGATTTGTCGCGCGCATTCACCTCGCGCGATTACGGCGACTACTCCAGTTTCTACGGCAC
>JBGTJY010000109.1:0-1835 GCA_041744855.1 Candidatus Hydrogenedentales bacterium | reverse complement strand
TCGGCGTGGCCGTCGCGGCCAAAAACGCAACGCGCGCGCGCTTGTAGGACTTTTGCATACCCCTGGTCACCGCCTCTTCGACGATTGCGACGAAACGCCCCCTCGCAATTCTCTGCCGCAATCTCCCCAGCCGGGCGATCACTGACTGAAGATCCGAGTTCCGGTCGATGACCCCGGCATGAACGCGATGATGCAAATCGACCGCGGCCTCGAACATATCGAGGTCGGTCGAACCGGCCACTCTCGTCTCATGCGCGAGGATTTTCCGCAGCGCGTCCAGTTCCCGATGCCGTGCCAGCGTCCTCGCATTCTCCCGCAGTTCGCGCCTGAAGGCGCCTGCCCGAATCCCGACCGCCGGGTGGACCAGCCTCATGATTGCGCGAAGGCGTTTCAAGTCCTTGCGTGCCTCATGCAGAGCCACCGGATCGACACGACCGACGTCGACATTCCCGATCGCCCGATCGATCTGCCGGAGAAACATCCGCCGCAGCTCGTCACCCGACACGTCGCGCTTGGAAATTCGGAAACTCATTTGCCCGCACGCCATCCAAGGTGGGTGCGTCGCAATCCGCCACGAGAAAACATCCTCGACCGCGGGTGCCGCGCTACGCTTCCGGAAGCTCCAGCGATCTCCATAGATACCAACTCGCGACCGTCCTCCACGGCCGCCACGCCCGCCCGGCCTTTTCCATAAAACGCGCATCGGGCAGCGCGCGTTTGCGAAACAACTTTTGCACCGCCGTCCGCACGCCAAAGTCGGTCACCGGCCACACGTCCGGGCGACCGAGTTCGAACATCAGCAGCATCTGAACGGTCCACGGACCGATCCCGCGCACGATCGTGATGCGATCGATCAACTCGCCGTCGGAAAGCGTCGCGAGCTGGCGGCGATCGGGAAGCTCCCGGCGCCCGGCATGGGCTGCGAGGTCGCGAATCGCCGCGAGTTTTGCGCGTGAAAGCCCCGCCGCACGAAACGTCTCGTCGGCAACGGCACCGATCCCCGCAGGCGTCGGCCTCCGCGGGTTTTCGAGAGCGCCAAGCACGCGGGCATGGATGATCGCCGCCGCTTTTCCGTTAAGTTGTTGATGGATGATCGATCGCAGGAGCGCGACGAACAGGCTGGGACTGCTCTTCGGCTCGATCGGGCAGGGCCCGACGCGCTCGACGATCGATCCAAGCCTGGGGTCGCGTCGGAGGAACGCCTCTGCTCCCAACCATCGTTTTTGCTGCGTGGACTGCACACGCCAAACCCTGTAGGCTCCACGGCGAAGCCGCGAGCGCGAATCATCGGAGACCACGACATGACGCCGGAAGCAGACGAAGACTCAACGCCGCCAAAACTCGCCGTCATCGCCGCCTACGCGAGCCAACGCGAAGCGGACGAACGCGGACTGGTCGTGCTCGCCATGGGACGGTCCTATTGGGTTTTTGTCGAGGCGCCGGGTTTCCAACTTTGCGTCGAGCCGGAATACGCAGCCGGGGTTCGCCACCAATTGGAACTTTACGAACGCGAGAACACGAACTGGCCTCCGAAGCTCCAGGAAGACGCCGCGGCGGGAGCGAGGATCGGACCGCCGCTCGCGTACGGATTTGTTCTCGTCATCGCGCAAGTCGCGACCCGCCATGCGCGCGGCGGGGAATTGCGCGACGCGGGCATGATGGACGCCGCCGGCGTGATCGAATGCGGCGAATGGTGGCGCGTTTTGACCGCGCTCACGCTGCACGCTGACGCAGGCCACCTGCTGTCCAATCTCGCCGGTGGAATCTTTTTCGCACATTTTGCGGCACGCCGGTTTGGAAGCGGGATTGCGTGGCTGTCGATCGTCGGCGCGGGA
>JBGTJY010000108.1:0-4587 GCA_041744855.1 Candidatus Hydrogenedentales bacterium | reverse complement strand
TGTTAACCTTGGGTGAGCCTATTCGGCAAGGCAGGAACGAATGTGACTGGCGATATACCGGGCTCGGAGTCCGACATCCTCATCAAAACGAACTCGAATGAGTTCGATTCCGTTCTTCCTGCATTGTTCGGCTTTCCGTGCGTCGCGCGCGCAAACCTGCTCGTAGGCGATTGCGCCGCCGAACACCTTCAGTGGTTCGAAGTGTTGCTGCCCCATATACTCGACAGCCACGCCTGCTTTCGGAACATAGACGTCGAGGTGTTGGGGCTGCAACCAAGTTGGGCGCGCGTGCCGCTGGACCTCGACGCCTTTGAGTGTCTGTCGGATGACTTGAAAGAGCTGGTTTTCCGCAATCCAACGCGAGTTGCCGATTTCGCGCTTCCAGCGCGAACGGAGCCACTTCAAAGCATCTGACATGAGTGCGTCCCATTCGCCCATATTCCTGGCTGACAGAGGCTTTTCAATCACATCGGGATAGAACGGATGCGGGGCGGGCTTGGCGCGTCCCTCGCTCCAAATGCTAGCTACTTCGGTCAAAGATGCGCTGCGGTGCCGGAGCCAATCGTCCAGTCGTAATCGTGCCCACTCCCGGCATGAGGCAAGGCGCGCCAAGCCAAAGTCATCATCCCGTTTCGTCGGTCGAAAGGAGGATCGTCCAAACACCTGAAACAGCCCGGCGAGGATGTCGTCGGCAGTCAAAGGAACCCGATGGCGGAACCGCAGGTCCAGAAGCTCGCCAAAATGGCGCTTGTTCATCACGGGATGGCTGCTCAAAAGCCGCATCAGATGCTCCGGCGGAATTGTTTCCCGAGGAAAGCTGCCGTGCCCAAATGCCGAGAAAAGGAAGCTCTGACTGATCGACGTGATTCCCGACCCGGTCACCAAGAGCAGGAACGATTCGAGGTGACCCTCGTTGCCTGTCGTCGCATACTCGGCTAAATGCTTCTGCGCGGAGGCCAGAGCTTCGTCTGCATCTCGAATGTAGGCGAGGACATGGCGGGATCGAGAGGTGTTGCCGAAGCGCAATGCGTCGTCGAGCGTAACCGATCCAGCAGCACCAATCCGCGGTCGGCATCGCCGCTTGAGCTTCTGGAGCATCTTCTCCCCTTGATACATCGGATCGGCCGCAATCAACGCCCAGCGGCCGTTGCTAATTTGAAATGCGCTTTCGAGAATCCGTGTAACGCTTGACCGCACGGCGGAACTCGAGCGAGTGAGCGCGACGGCCAACATGTCGATATAAGGTCGCGCCGCGACCTCTCCGCTCCCGACGATCACTGCGCCAGGATTGAAACCGCGACTAAAGGAGGCTTCCGAGAACCGTTCGATCACGCGATCCCAGCGCCCTTGGAAGAAGGCGAGTTTTATGAGGCGATCATGGTCTGGTGATGTCCGGTAGGACTGCGCTTCACCGGTTGCCTTCGAGTAAAATGTCTCCGCCTGGTCCAAGTCGCCTTCGCACCAACAGATATCCCCAAGCTTTCTTGGGTGCTCGGGCTTCGAGTAATGAAGCCGCGCCTCGGCGAAGCAGCCGCACGCGAGGTAAATGTCCGCGAGATAGCCGGCATGTGCGGGTTGATCGACCGAATTCACCACAAAGAGCTTTTCCGCTGGAGCGAGCTCACGATTCGGTGTCTGCGCGACGAGGTCGAAGAGGAGGTCCTTCACGATGGAGTAGTTGGGAATTCGCAGATCCCAATCACTGCCGTAGATTTGAAGCTCCATGACATGAGCATGCCTTGGGATCGTCTGAAATTCGAGTCTTGGTGCGGTCCTGCTAGAGAGACCGGAGCTGGGAAGATTTGGCCGGACAGAGTAGGCGTAATCCGATAGACAGGAGTTTCCACCGAAGACCGATCCCATGAAAGCGTTCCACGATCCCCTTCAAGCCGCTTTGGAAATGCGAAGCCAGTTGGCGAGCGACGAGCGTCGGCTCGCGCTCTTTTGTGGCGCGGGAACGTCCATGGCTGTCGGGTTGCCTGGAATCGTCGCCCTGACGAAGAAGGTGCTGGAAAAGCTCGATAAGCCGAATCAGACGCTTTTCAAGGGCATTCTCGCCGAGTTGCCAGCACCCGCGAATGTCGAAGATGCGTTGAATCGCATCCGGATTTTTCGTGAGTTGATCGGGAATGACGAGACTCGGGAGTATTCTGGAATCAAAGGAAAATCAGCCGCGCGAGACCTCGACATCGCGGTTTGCCAGGCGATTGCTTCGACCGTGCGCGTTCCGGCACCGGCAGGTTTGGGACCGCACATCACATTGGCGCACTGGCTGCGCGCTCTCCACGGGCGGCGTCCGTGGCCGGTGGAACTTTTTACCACCAACTACGATCTGTATCTCGAGCAGGCGATGGAAACTGCAGGAGTTCCGTTCTTCGACGGTTTCGTGGGCTCGGTGGAGCCGTTTTTTGCGCCGGAGTGTATCGCGGCGGAGGGAATGGCCTCGGATGCTCACGTGTATCCATGCCGCGCCTGGACACGTCTTTGGAAGTTGCACGGCTCGGTTAATTGGCGCGTGAAGCCGGGAGCGTCTCAACCAGCAGGGAACATTCGACGGTTTTCCGGGATCGAGGGCAGCAGTGGAGAGGAGCTGGCGGTGTTTCCCTCGCGGGACAAGTATTCTCAATCGCGGAAGCTTCCGTTTGTGTCGCTTCAAGACCGATTCCGGCGGTTTCTTTGTTCCGGAGATCGGCTGCTAATCATCACCGGATACAGTTTTTCCGATGAGCATCTGAACGAAATCATTCTGCAAGGTCTGCGCTCGAATCCGCATCTGGCAGTGACTGCTTTGGTCTATGGCGATCCCGTCGAAGAGGGCGGTAAGAAAATCCTGCGTCTCCCAGCCGGATTTGCCGAGTATGGGCGTGAGTATCGGAATATGACCGTGCTCGGCCCTGACGCCGCCTGCATTGGGGGAATCCTGGCACCTTGGAAGAATGACGCTGGCGGCAAGGAATCCCGCGGTGTCTCGCCTTTCTGGAACGAAGATGACGAGTATTTCACGCTGGGCGATTTCACGCAGCTTGCGAGCTACCTGGAGTTGTTCATTGGTTTTCGTCCTGCGCAACCGATTCCGGTTGAACCTGCGACCCGCGAAGGAGAGCAGAGAGAGTGAAGTCCGACGTCACCTTCTTTGGCGTGGTTCGCCGAGTCATCGGGGCGAAGGTGTTCGTCGAGATTTCTCCGGGCATTCCGTCCGCAAGTCCGATCATCTATGGCCGCGTATATCGGCTTGGACAGGTCGGGTCTTTCATCCGCATTCCGCTGGGCTTCCTGAATCTCTATGGAGTCGTATCCATGGTCGGTGCCTCCGAGACGGCACGTCCGGAAGACGACGATTTACCATCGCCAAGCGGACAACGCTGGGTGGAGGTTCAATTGGTCGGCGAATCCTATGGCAGCGAAGGGTTCCAGCGCGGAGTAAGCATTTTTCCGACGCTGGATGACGAGGTTCATATCGTCACCGATGAGGATCTCGCTGTCATTTATGGCGCTTCGGGTCCGTCGATGATTTCAATAGGAACGCTGGCGGCCTCGGAGAGTCTCTCCGCAACCATCAATCTCGACAAGATCGTGACTCGCCACGCGGCGATTGTCGGCTCCACCGGCAGTGGGAAGTCGAATACCGTTGCAGCGTTTTTGAAGGCGATCACCGAGGGCGAGTTTCCGAGTTCCCAAGTGGTCGTGATTGACCCGCACGGCGAGTATGCCGAAGCAATGAAGGGACGGGCCAAGGTGCTTTCCATCGGGAGTCCGTCCGCTCCGCTCACGATCCCGCACTGGACGCTCTCTTTCGATGAATTGGCATGGTTTTTGGTGGATCGTCGCAGTGCTTCGGAATCAATGCAGGACGCCGCTTTGCGCGACTTCATCCTTCAGGAAAAGCGCGCCCGTTGCGCGAATCTCAGGGCCGGCACGATAGCGGAGGACGACGTGACCGCAGATTCCCCCATCCCATTCTCCATCCGGGACGTTTGGTATCACTTCGATCGCGCCGAGCGAGTGACCTACAATGACTCGGCGCGCACCCAAGAGGCGTTGGTCGCGGAAGGCGATGCGTCTGGACTTCATTCCGCAAAATTCACTCCGGCATCCCTCGGAAGCGCAGCGCCGTTCAAGCCTGCGCCACCTCCGTTCATGGGAAACTATGTGAACAAGCTGCTGGGGAGACTCAAAGACCCGAAGTTCGATTTTCTCCTAAAACCGAACAGTTACGATGGGCAAAGCCAGGATCTGAATGACTTGCTCGCTTCATGGGTCGGTCACGAATATCCGATTACCGTTTTCGATCTCGCGGGGGTTCCGTTTGAGGTCACCGACGTCGTAGTGGGGGCGATCACACGCATTCTTTACGAGGCGATGTTTTGGGGGCGCGACTTGCCGGGAATTGGCAGGCAGCGCCCGCTACTGATGGTTTATGAGGAAGCGCATGGTTATCTCCCTCGTGGAGGAAGCGCTCCGTTTGTCGCTGGCTTTGCCGGTCGAGTGGTTCGTCGCATCGTCAAAGAGGGCCGTAAATATGGCGTTGGGGCAGTCGTCGTGAGCCAGCGCCCATCGGAACTCGATGAGACGATCCTTTCCCAATGC
>JBGTJY010000107.1:0-4544 GCA_041744855.1 Candidatus Hydrogenedentales bacterium | reverse complement strand
ATGTCATCGAGTTGTCCAAACGGTGTGACGAGTTCGCGAATGTATTTCACCTTGACCGTCGCCGTGCCGTCGCTGGCTGCTTTGGGCTGCTCCTCGGCGGCGATCATCACGCTGTCGCTCTCGCCCCAGCCCCGATAGTCGAACGTGAGCACGACGAATCCCGCGGACGCGAAGTGCGGCGCATACGTCGCGTTGAGATGCGATTTGACGCCGCCCCACCCGTGACACAAGACAATCGCAGGAAGTTTTGCGCCAGATTCGACGTCTTTCGGCCAGAAAAGATTTCCGGAAAGCCGAGTGCCTTCGCTCCAAAACTCGACCGCCTTGCTCTCAGCGTTGGGCGCTTGGCCAAAAACCTGCGCGCACAGGAAACTGAATAGGACGCAGACCGATACCACCCGAGATAAAATGCCCACCAGATTCTTCTCCTCAGTCATCACAGCCCAACCGCACCCATACGTCCCATGCTTCCCATAACTCCCATGCTTCCCATTTCCGCTGAATCGCCACGTGGGCTGGGTCGCACAGGGGATAATTCTGGAGCGCCGTTGCATGATGGCCCCTGTGCTCGGCGAATAATCGGAAGATGCGCGAATCTTAGCGGATCGCGGCGGGGGAAGTCTTGCGCTGCGCCTCGTGCTCCAAATGTCGGCAATCCCGCGCCGAGGCGAAGACTGAGTTCCGCCTAATTGGCAACCCGTTCGCCCGGGGAGCCGCCCCATGCCCCCGAACGATCGAGTCGATAGCGCAGCGTCTCGCGGTCGGTAAAGTCGGTTACCACCGAGGCCGGTTCTGCCGACGCTTCCGCCCGGGTATTTTTCCGAAGGCTTTGGTGGATGCGGTACGAATACTCGATGATGCCCACGTATCCGCCCTGTTCGTTGGTCGGCCCGCGACCCGAAGCCCGCGCATCCAGCGGATGAAAATCCTCGTAGACTTTTACTTCCTTGTAGAACTTGCCGAACCCGTCATCGCCCTCTTCGAATTTCACTTCGCCATGCCGGTTCTCGTTGTTGAGGCGTTGAATCTCCGTCCGGCCAATCCCGGGCAATTGCGCGTACGCGTTGTCCTCGCCCGACACATAACCCTCGGGGCGCTCGCGCAGACCGAAGTCTTGCATGACTTTGTCGACGACGCCCGTTTCCGAGTCGCTAGCGCAACCCACAAACACGATCGACCCAATGACCGACAACGCACAAACGACTATTCGCATAGTACCACCCGATTCGAGAAAAGCAAGAGCAAGAGTATATCGCGAGCCCAACCTCGTTCCAAACCTCGTTCCCGAATTTCTATTCGGGAACGCCGCGTCATGTTCCCAAACCTCGTTCCCGAATTTCTATTCGGGAACGCACTTGCACGGGGAAGCTCCGCTTCGAGTCCACTCCGATGCGCGAGCTAGCGAATGAAATCCAACAGACTCGGCTGCAGCACGCGCCCCGCCGCGTTCAACGCCGCTTCGAGCGCGTTCTGCTGTGCGTTGAGGTTCACGATCGTCTCCGCGAGATCGGCGTCCACCTTGTCGGAGAGCACGCGCTGCAATTGCACGTTGAAATCTTCCGTGCTGCCCGCGACGCGTTCCAGGCGATTCTGCGTCGCGCCGACCCGCGCCTCGGCCAAAAGCACTTGGTCCTGCGCGTCGTCGAGCTGATCGAGGTTTCCCTGCAGCGCGGCCTGATTGCCGGAGCGCAGGTTGTCGCGAATAGCAATGAACGTTTGGAAAATGTCCGCATCGTCCCGAAACGACGACGAACCGGGCTCGTTGATGGTCACTTGATTGCCGTCGGAGATGAGGACGTTGATCGCCTCACCGTTGCCGACATAATTCACCGCCGTAATGTCGCCCGCGCCGTTTCGCGCCGCCTCGAATGGCGAGGACAACGTTCGCGTGCCGCCGAAAATAAATCGATCGTTCGTCTGATGGTTACCCGCCACCACCGTATCTTCGAGCAACTGATTGATTTCAAGCGCGATGGCGTCGAGCTGGTCCTGTCCGTTCGTCTCGCTCGCGCCCTGCAAGGTCAGTTCGCGTCCGCGTTGGATGATATCCACCACACGCTGCAGTTCGGTCGCAGTCTCGGATAGGAACGGCGTCACGTCGCCGATGTTCGAAAGATACTGTTCGTTCTCGGTGATGAGCGATCGCAGATTCACCGCCCGCCGCGCGTCGATGGGATCGTCGCTCGGGCGATTCACCCGCTGGCCCGTCGAGAGTTGTTCCTGCAGCACGAGGATTTCGCGCAGTTGACGGTTGAGATTACTCAGCGTCCGTTGCGTTAGAAGGGACTGCGTAACGCGTGCGACAGCCATCGACTGCTCACCCTCTCGCGTTCAACAACGCCGGCGCCCTACGCCCGCTTGCGGGGAGATCGCCGCAATCGGTATAGCCGGACGCCGTCTCCGGACCCAGTACGCGATCGACGGAATCGCCCACGATCCGCAACGAGTGCCGGATCATGGCCGCGTTCGCCGCGACTACGCCGCGCGTTTCGGATGCGACCGCGCTCAGCCGCGACTGGCATTGCTTCAAGCGATCGTTCCACGGCGTGGGAACCAGTGCGATCAATTCCGTCAGGGTCCATTCGCGGGAAGTGGGGGAGAGGCGTTCGGTCAGCCCGCCGACCAGGTCGATTCGCATCGGTTCGGCGAGTGCACAATCCGTCAAAACCAGGGCCAGCGCCTCGCTTTGCTGTTCCAGCGTCGCGGCATCCATCGCGCGGGCGGCTTCGCCCTGCGCGTGACAGAGGCGCAGCACGTTCTCCTGGCGCTCGATTTCGTCGTCGAAATACGCGCACAACGAGCCGAGCAATTGGGCCGTTTGCGTATCGATGGATGCGAGCGTGAGCACTGCGATCTATCTTTCCGTTAGCCTTGGCGATGCGCTTGAGCGCGCGTGAGCTCAGTCAGGTCCAGCCGGCCATCCGCGTTCAAATCGAGACGCGCGAATTCGGCGCTGCTCATCGCAAGTTCGGATTCCGTCAAGTAACCGTCCCCATTCGCGTCGAACTGTTGCAAGGTCGCCTGCGCGGATTTCTCCGCCGCGGCCAACCGGCGATCCAATTCGGCCCGAAAGCCAAAATTGGCGGGAGGTTCCGGCGCGCGGTCCGGTTTCAGCAGGTTTTTCGCGAGCGATAACGCCGCGCCAACCGGTTGTATGTAGGAAAGCAAACCCATGTCATGTACCTCACTTTCTGTTTTCGGCAATTCTCACACCAAACTTTAGTGCGGAGCCGGGTCCTAAAAATTCGCTCTCCCGAAGCTCGCGCCAGAACCCGGATCGGCTGTGCCTTTCTTCATCCGCCCCATTCCTCCCATACTTCCCATAATTCCCAAGACGCTAACCGTGAATCTCATCACGTTGGGATAGGTCCTGGCCCTCTGCGGACAGTTTGTCCTGCAGGTCTTGCACCCGTAGTTGTTCCTCGATTACCTTCGCGATCCCCATCTGACCGCTCTGGGCCATTTGCTGCGCGATCGCGTCGTCCATCATGTCTTCAAACATCGCCATCCCGCCGGAGCGTTCGAAGAGCCCGCCCTCGTCGATGGTCTTACGCATCTCGCCGAGAAGCGTGTATAGAAAGACGTGTTCGAATTCGCGAAGGGCCGCGGCTTCTCGTGCGGCCTGGTTCTCCCCACGAAAATCGATCGGACGCGTGAATTCCCGCGAGACGGGTTGGACGTAAAGCACTACATCAACTCCAGGTCCGCGTCCATCACGCCGGCTCTGCGCAGCGCCTGAAAAATTGCGATCATATCGCGCGGCGTCACCTTCAAGCGGTTAAGGCCCTCGGCGACTTCGGCGGCGGAGACACCTTCCAACGGCATCAATTGCGCTTCGACTTCTTCCGTTGTCACTTCCGTCAGTTCCACAACTTCTGTTTCGCCGTCAGTGAACGGCGCGATCGGTTGCGACACGATTGGGGTGACAGCGACCGTGATCGTCAATCCGCCATGTGCCACCTGGCAGGGCCGAATCCGCACATTGCCTCCGACGACGATGGTTCCAGTCCGCTCATTGATCACCACACGCGCGGCGCCTTCGTCGGCCTCCACTTCGAGATCGAGCACCTTGGCGATGAACGTGACCAGATCGCGCTGTTCCGCCGCCGGAATGGTCACACTGACCGTGCCCGCGCCAAATGCCGACGCCGACGCCGGCATTTGTTGATTGACGATCTCGGTGATGTTGCGCGCGGTGCCGAAATCCGGATTCTTCAGCAGCAGCATGATGCGCTCGCCGTCCGTGATGCGCGAGGGCACTTCTCGCTCGACGTACGCGCCCATCGGCACGCGACCTACCGTGACGTGATTCTTCCGCGCGCTCGTCCCGCCGCCACCGTCCGCGTTGAACCCGCCCACCGAGACCGGACCCTGCGCGAGCGCGTAAACGCTGTTGTCCGGGCCGTAGAGCATGGTTTCGACGAGCGTGCCGCCTTCGAGGCTTTCCGCGTCGTAGAAGGATTGGACATGCGCGTCGATGCGCGTGCCTTCCTTGGCGAATGCAGGCATGGTGGCGGAGACGAACACAAATGCGACGTTGTCGG
>JBGTJY010000106.1:0-2317 GCA_041744855.1 Candidatus Hydrogenedentales bacterium | reverse complement strand
CGGGGATGTCTATGCCTTGGGGGTCCGACTCGTACTCGGCGGAAGCCGATGTGTCCTCCTCCATGACCGAAAGGCGGGGTTCCTGATGAAGTGGATCGGATTCAGAATGCATCGATGTTTGGGACAAAGAAAATTCAGCTTATTCTACATGTAAACCGGCTTTGCCACCTTGTTGTGCGAAGCGGGCAATTCGACGTCACGATTCCGAAGTCTTGGAAGGGCAGATTGCACGATGCGAGGGACGGCAGCTATTTTTCGTCCGAAGGTAGTCGGCGTATCGAAAAGTTGGCCACCGAGCTGCCGGCAAATTCCACTGCATAGGCCGTCCCCCGAACCGTCGTGAACTTTTCGAACCCAGGGTGCGAAACCGTGACGTAATATTGACCTAATTCCGGAAGTTGCACCGTGTAGTTACCCGAAGCATCCACAACAGCCGCAACGGTTTTTCCGCCCTCGTGTACCCAAGTCATTTTTGCCCAAGGGATTCGGTCTCCATAAGCGTCACCGTCGAGACGTTCGTACACACCACCGCGTTTTATATACGGCCCCTCCACTGTGCTGGTGGGCGAAGCACCTCCGCCGAACCGCAGTCCGCCGAATAGCCGTTCGGCGCCAAGGCCGACCAAAAGCAGCATTAAACCGAGTCCGATCCATTGAAAGATTTGGCGCGTCTTCATTGGACGTCTCCAGCCCCATACATCTTAGCGCGTCATTCGCCTCATTCACTACCGTTTCCCGGAAGCGCTAGAACATCCCATACGGGTCCGGGTCAATCTTCAACTGCACCCCCTTCGGACGTTCCGCTTCAAACGCCGCCCGTATCGCCCGCGCCAGAGCGTTCAACCGTTTCGGCGATCGCGACAACCCCGCGAGATTCCAGCGGTACCGTTTCTTGATCCGCCGGATCGTCGCGGGCGCGGGACCCAACAACTCGAGCCCCTCGAATCCCAAAGCATCGCGCTGCGCCCCAATCAACCGATGCAGCCTCGACATCGATCGTTCCGCCTCCGCTTGATCCTCGCACTCAATCGCGAAGTTGAGCATGCGTCGATACGGCGGATAGCCCAGCCGTTCCCGTTCCTCGATCTCGCGCCGATAAAACGCGTCGTAGTCATGCGTCGCGGCCGCCTGAATCGCGTAGTGCATGGGACGATAGGTCTGGATGATGACGCGTCCCGGCCGTTCGCCGCGGCCCGCGCGCCCAGCGACTTGCGTCAACAACTGAAACGACTGCTCACCCGCGCGAAAGTCCGGCACGGATAGTCCCGTATCCGCATGGATGACACCGACGAGCGTCACGCCCGGATAGTCGTGCCCCTTCGCAATCATCTGCGTCCCGACGAGAATGTCGATCTCCTGCGCGGCGAATCGTCCGAGTATTTTCGCGTGGCCGCCCTTGCCCGCCGTCGTGTCGGCGTCCATGCGCCCAATCCGGGCATCCGGAAAACTGCGTTGGAGGTAGTCCTCGATCTTCTGCGTGCCGGCGCCCATGAACATCAACGGCGTGAAATGGCAATCGTCGCAAACCGGCGGGACGGCGCGCTTCGCGTTGCAGTAGTGACACGCTAGGCACGCCCCGCGCGCGTGATACGTCATCGTCACCTGGCAATCCGCGCAGTTGGACACCCATCCGCACTGCGGACACAACACGAACGGCGAATGCCCACGCCGATTCAGCAGCAAGATCACCTGCTCGCCCCGCGCCACGCATGCGTTCGCCTGCGACTCGAGCGCGCGCGAAAACAACACCTCGCCGCCGATCGCCTTTTTCTCCTCGCGCATGTCAACAATCTGCACTGCGGGCAAACGGCTATTCGTCGCACGCTGATTCAGCTCAATCCGCACGGACTTTCCGCGTTCGCTGTTGTGGAACGATTCCACCGAGGGCGTCGCGGAACCCAGCACGCAGACGCCACTGCACAATTTCGCCCGCATGATCGCCACGTCCCGCGCGTGATACCGCGGCGTCTCGCCTTGCTTGTACGACGTGTCGTGTTCCTCGTCGACGATGATCACGCCAAGATTCGGCAGCGGCGCGAAGATGGCAGATCGCGCGCCGACCACGATACGTACCTCCCCACGCCGCGCGCGCCGCCATTCGTCGTAGCGTTCGCCCGCGCTGAGGCCGCTGTGCAGCACGGCAATGTCCCGATCGAATCGCGCGAAAAATCGCCCGACAGTCTGCGGCGTCAACGAAATCTCAGGCACCAGCACGATCGCATCACGGCCCAATTCCAGAGCACGCTCGATAATCTGAAGATAAACCTCGGGCTTTCCCGATCCGGTGATGCCTTTTAGAAGAAAAACCTCAAACATC
>JBGTJY010000105.1:0-5029 GCA_041744855.1 Candidatus Hydrogenedentales bacterium | reverse complement strand
TCAGGCAACGATTAGGCAAAAAAAAGGGGCGAGTGCATGGCAGCGGGGGAACTACCGTATATGCACTCGCCGGTGGTGGGAACCAGTCATTTCTGACTGCATCCTTCAGGGAGGACTGGGGGAAGGCCACCCTGAAGCTCTTTAACCCAAACGACCGACCTTTGCAGCCCGACCGTGGATTCACTCGCTTCGCGCTTTAACTCCCTCCTTGCCGCTTCGTCTCCGGCCCACGGAAACGCATCGGAACTGGCGTATTAGCCTAACGGTCGACCCCCAAAATCCCAGGTCCATCCCGCTAGTTACCAGCACTATAGCGTTTTTTAGGGAGTGTGTCAAGCGGAAAATTTCGCCTTATTATTGAAGCGCTACCGCCCTTTCTTGTTTCCACCCCCTCATCATTATTACCGGCCTGCACACTTATGTTTTAAGGGCTCCACCAATTATCCCTTCTTTGAAACGACGCTGTAGCACAAGAAACAACAAGAGAACCGGCGCGACAACGATGCATGCTCCTGACATCAACACTTGCCACTGTAGCCCGCCCTCCTGGCTCCCACGCAAATACGCGAGGCCCACGGGCAGTGTTCGCATGTGTTCCACATTAGTGACGACAAGCGGCCAGAGATAATCGTTCCAGCGGCCGAGAAACGCGATGAGGAACAGCGCCGCGATGATGGACGCGCACGACGGCAGTGCAACATCGCGAAACAGTCTCGCGTGATTCGCTCCGTCAATCGTCGCCGCATCGAAGAGATCGCGCGGCAACGATCGCATCTGCACCGTGAGCACGAGCACGGGAAACGCGTGCGCGGCCGGCGGCACGATCAACGCCCAATACGTATCAATCCAGCCCAAGCGATCCGCCAGCAAGTAATTGGGGACGAGTCGTAGCTCTTCCGGCACGAGCATCGTGCCCAGCACCAGTGCGTAGACCCATGCCTTTCCCGGAACGCGGACCCGGGCGAAGGCGTAGGCCATTCCCGTTGCGGTACCAATCTGGAGCATCGCCGCGAGCAAACTCGTCACTGCGCTATTCACCAAGAAGCGTCCGAAGGGGGCGGCATTCCACGCCTCCCGAAAGTTCTCCCATCGCACTTCGGTCGGCAGCCAAACCGCTGGCGATCGGAAAATCTCCTCAGGCGGTTTGATTGCGGTCAGGAACATCCAGACAAACGGGGTCGCCATGCCCAGCGTCAGCACCGCGGCGACCACGGTGAACGAAATCCGTCTGATCCAGCGCTCGCGCATCAGTTCTCCAGGTGCACCCAGCGCCGCGATGCACGGAACTGCGCCGCCGTGAAGCCCGCGAGAAACACGAAGAACAAGATGGCGAACGCCGACGCGCGGCCCAGCTCGTATTCACGAAAGCCGAGCGTGTAGAGGTGATAGACGAACGTGCTCGAGTCCGGGTACACCGGCCCGCCAGCGGTCATCAGCGCCACGGTATCGAAGACCTTCGCCGCGGCGATGACTCCGCTGATAGCCAGCACGAACACGATGGGCGTCAGCATGGGAAGCGTGACGTGCAAAAGCCGCTGCCAACCGCCTGCGCCGTCGATCTCAGCTGCTTCGAGATATTCCGGCGCGAGATTCTGTCTGCCCGCAATGAAGAACACCGTCCCGAATGCGGTCTCCTTCCAAATTCCAACTAGAATGATCGCGCCCAGCGCCAACACCCCATGCGCGGGCCATCTCGGGCCTTCGACGCCGAGTGCCGAGTAAACCTGACTGAGCGGTCCCAGTTGCGGGTCAAGAAGCATCACCCACACAAGCGCGGCAGCCGCTGGCGTCGTGACGTAGGGCGTGAAGGCCAGCGTCCGCCAGACGGGCCGCAGAAGCAAGGGGCGCGACAGAAATGCAGCCAGTCCAAACGCCAGCACCTGCGCGCAGAGCACGACTACACCGGCGTAGATGGCGGTATTCAGGGCCACCCGCCAAAAGCGCGTATCCGTCAGCAGATAGGCGTAATTACCAAAGCCGATGAATTCCGGACTCCGCGCCGGTAGCTTCCAGTCCGTCAAGCTAAGATACGCGCTGTACAGAATCGGCCACCAGTTGAACAGCGCAAAGAGAATCAGCCCGGGGCCGGCGAACGCGAGAAAGGCGAGCCACTCGCGGTTGCGACTGCTCGTAGGCGATGGGAAGTATCGAGGACTCATAGACAATGTCGGGGCGTCGGATTCCTGAATCTGATGAGTTTGCCCGAACCCGACCGCAGGCTGGAAGCCTGCACTACAATTCAGGGATCTGGACTTATTCGATCGTGATGGAGCGTCCCGATTGGGCGGATTGTTCTGCCGCCAGGATCACTTCGAGCGATCGCTTGCCTTCGAGCGCAGTGCAGTACGGTGCTTCCTCGCCTCGGATCGCGCGTACAAAGTGCGCGCCGACATCGAGTCCCCACGAGCCTTCGTAGGCCAGGCGCTGCTCGGGAACGTCGAACACGATTTCGCAGACCGGATCGACCAAATTCGCGACGAGGGGCTTACCGGGAATTTCGCTGATGCGCAGCGTGCCTTTCGCGCAGTGCAGGATCGTGTAGTTCGCGTCCATACCTTTCGTGGTCCATGAGGCCGTCAATGTGCCGAGCGTCCCGTCGTCGAACGTGAGACACGAGACGAAATTGTCCTCGACGTTTGCGCCTTCCTTCTCGAGGCAACCGACGTAGGCCGAAATCTGCCGGACCTCTTTTCCGGTCAGGAAACGAACGAGGTCGGCTTTGTGGACGCCGAGATCGGCCATGGCGCCGAATCGGGCGTCTTTCTTATCGAAGAACCACTTGCCTGTGGGGCTCCAATGTTCGGGTCCCTCGTGGCCGAACATCGCGGTGACGAGCAAGATTTTTCCCATAATGCCGCTATCGATCACCTCTTTGGCCTTGCGATGCACCGCATAAAGGCGCTGGCTTTGATTGACGATCAGCAGCTTGCCCGATGCCGTCGCCGCTTCGATCATCCGTTGCGCCTCGGCGCTCGAGGTTGCCATTGGCTTCTCGACGAGGACGTGACAACCCGCGTTGAGCGCCGCGATCGCAACCTCGGCGTGTAGGCGATTTGGGACAGTAACGGTGACCGCGTCGAGGTTTTCGTTCGCGAGCATCTCGGCGTAATCCGCGTAAGCGCGCGCGTGCGGGGCCCAGCGTTCGATGAGCGCGAGCGCGTTGGTCGTTACCGGATCGGCGAGCGCCACGAGGTCCGCGTCCGGACAGGTTGCGTAGTCCGGCACGTGCAGTTCCTTCGAGATTTGGCCGCAGCCAATGACGGCGACACGTAGAGGCCTTTGCATGGAAAGTCCTTGGGAGAAAATGGGGCGCGTATTGTAGTCGCGGCCCGAGTGAAACGCACACCCCGGGACGTGGCTTGAGATTTGCGATGGTCTTTGTAGTAGAGTGGATAGAAGACTTTAGTGGGAGGGGTAACTGGCCATGGGTCTGGAAGTGTCGTTGCCATTTGTTTCTGACGTGTATACACACGTAGCGGCAGGCAAATTAGATGAGTGCGCTGAAATGTTGCGCGAGATCGTCAAGCACGGTGGGCCGTCGATTATGGACTGCGTGTTGACACACAGTTTCATGCATGAGCGCGACGAATTCGTGGAGTGGTTGTGCGAGTGCGCCGATGAGTGTGCGAAGGAGTTGGACGAGAAATGCGCGATCTGTTGCTCTATGGGCGAGTTTGAGATTAATGCGCCCAATTGGAGGGCGCAGGTTGCGTTCTACGAGGGGTACGACAATCCGAAAGATCCTTACGAATGGCTTGCGACGGAGAAACGCAAATGGCCGGAAAGTGAATTCGCGTTCGACGGAATAGACGAGGTCCTAGAAGCATTCGACGATGCGTATCCTAGCGAGGACGAGGAGGAAATTGTGGATTCGACGGTCTACACTGCCGCCGTATACTTGGTCTTTGTAGAGTTACTAAGGCTCATCCGCGACGCGCATGAGGCCGCGAAGGCGAAGAAACATGGCATCGCCCGAGCGCACTTTTTCGCGTACTATGGGGATCTCTTATACCACTCGAAGCCAAGTGCGTGACCACGATCCGGAAAGTCAGCCCATCATAGAAAGGAGAGAGGCGCGAACTTCCGGCCATTCCGTTTCGATCACGCTGTAATATACCGAATCGCGGTAGTAGCCGTCGGGCATGATGTAGTGATTGCGCAGGACGCCTTCGCGCTTCGCGCCGATGCGTTCGATGGCGCGTTGGGAGCGCTCGTTACGGCTATCCGTCTTGAGCGAAACGCGAATCGCGCGCAACTCCTCGAACGCATGCCGCATGAGCAGAAACTTGCTGTGCGTGTTCACGGCGCTGCGCTGATGCGCGGGCACAATCCACGTCCATCCGATTTCTAGACCGCGGTGTCTTGGTTGGATGTCGAGGTAGCGCGTCGACCCTACGAATTCGCCATTCGCGCGGAGGCGCATGACGAACGGAAGCTCGATCCCCGCGTCTCGCCGTTGCAAAGCGAACTCGACAATCCCGCGCATTTCCTCGACGGAATTCGGCTGGGCGTACGGCAAGTAGCGCCAAATCGACGGATCTCGGCTGCCCTCGAAAAGTTCACCCGCGTGATCGAGCGTCATCGGCTCGATGCGAAGCAGTTCGCTCTCGAGGACAACGGGGATCGGGCGAAATTCTATCGACGAATTTTGAACTGACATCTCTCAGAATCGATCCCAATAGCGTTGGCCGGTCATTCTGAGCGCCAGCGAAGAATCCCATTCTGACGATTCGCTGAAGTTATTCGCGTGCGGTGATTCTTCGCTGGCGCTCAGAATGACAAATAGTTGAGTGTTTTAGGATAATTCCCCATTACCATCACAGGTGATCGCGCGGAGTACTCATCCGCGAAAAGACGCGCCCAGCAGGATGACGCCGATCGCCGTCATCCAACTGCCGGCGATTTGGGTGGCCACGCGAAACTTCGGACGATACAACCGTTCCCATGCATACAACGCGAGACCCGTGACCACGACCGCGCCAACCAGCGTCCCAGCGGCGAAAAGCAGTCGTTGCGATTGCGGCGGCGC